>DATLYB010000453.1:0-13548 GCA_035575215.1 Chitinophagales bacterium | reverse complement strand
TGACGGTTGCAGGCGGAACAACTCCCTACACGTATATCTGGTCGAATGGTGCATCCACACAAGACCTCAGCGGACTTTCTGCAGGAACCTATTATGTCACCGTTACCGATGCGCAGAATTGCAGTGCCGCTGCTTCGACAACGATTACCGAACCTGCATTGCTCACCGCATCTGCCACGCAAGTAAACGTAAGTTGCTTCGGAGGCAACAACGGTTCCATTGATTTGACGGTCGCTGGAGGAACAGCGGCATACAGCTATGTCTGGTCAAACGGTGCCGCCACGGAAGATATTAGCGACTTGGTTGCCGGAACTTATATTGTTTCCGTCACCGATGCGCAAAGCTGCAGCGTAACTGCTTCTGCAATCATCACACAGCCCGCAGCGCTTGCAGCTTCCACAACACAGGTAAATGTGAGCTGCCATGGCGGCAATGACGGCTCGATTGATTTGACGGTGACTGGCGGAACAACACCCTACGGGTATATCTGGACAACGGGCGCAACCGCGCAGGATGCCGGCAACCTCGTTGCGGGAACGTTCACCGTGACGGTCACCGATGCGCAAGGCTGCAGTTTGACAAAATCCGCAACTATCACCGAACCTGCGGTGCTCACGCTTTTCGCCACGCATGGGGATGTCAGCTGCCATGGCGGCAATGACGGTTCGGTGAATTTGACCGTCACCGGAGGAACAACACCATACGCTTACAATTGGAACAATGGCGCCACCACCGAAGACATCAGCGCGCTTGCAACCGGAACGTACAGCGTTACCGTCACCGATGCGCAGGGATGCACTGCGACCATGTTTGAAACGGTCGCTCAGCCTCCGTTACTCACCGCTTCCAGCACGCAGGTGAACGTGAACTGCTTTGGCGGCAGCAACGGTTCGATTGATTTAAGCGCTTCGGGTGGAACAACTCCTTACTCTTACAGCTGGTCGAATGGCGCCATCACTGAAGATATCAGCAGCTTGCCAATCGGAACTTACACTGCAACGGTTACCGATGCCAAAAGCTGTACTGTCACTGAAACCGCTACAATCATTCAGCCTCCGTTACTCACCGCTTCCACCACGCAGGTGAACGTCAGTTGCAATGGCGGCAGCAATGGCTCTATTGATTTGTCCGTTGCCGGAGGCACTCCGTCATATTCCTACAATTGGAGCACCGGCTCAACCACGCAAGACATTGGAGGATTATTTATTGGAACGTATCACGTCACCGTCACCGATGCGCAATCATGTACGGTTACAACAAGCGCGACAATCACCGAACCGTCCGCACTTGCCGGCAGCGAGACACATGTGGATGTCAGTTGCAAAGGCGGCAATGACGGCTCAATTGACATCACCATTTCCGGAGGCACTCCTCCTTATGTTTATGACTGGTCGAATGGCGCCACCACGCAGGACATCAGCGGACTCACAGCAGGCAGCTACAACGTGACGGTAACGGATGCAAAAGATTGCGCCATCACCGCCACCATTTCGATTTCAGAACCGGAACTTCTCACGGCATCCACAACACAAACTAATGTAAGCTGCAAAAGCGGCAGTGACGGCTCTATTGATTTGAGCGTGATTGGAGGCACAGCACCCTATACATTCAGTTGGTCGAATGGTGCCACCACCGAAGACATCAGCGGGTTGACGATTGGCACATACACTGTCACCGTCACCGATGCGCAAGGTTGCCGCCTCACGAATTCGGCTTCCATCACAGAACCCGCGCAACTCACCGCATCAACAACACACGTTGATGTGAGCTGCCGCGGTGGAGGCGATGGCTCCGTTAATTTGTCTGTTTGGGGTGGAACTATACCTTATTCCTACTTATGGTCGAATGGCGCCACCACCGAAGACATCAGCGGGTTGACAGCCGGCACATACCTCGTCACCGTTACCGATGCGAAAAGCTGTACCATCACTGTTTCAGCAACCATCAGCGAGCCAGCATCGCTGGCATCTTCCACTACGCAGATAAATGTGAGTTGCAACGGCTTCAGCGATGGCTCGATTGACCTCACCGTTTCGGGCGGAACCACGCCATACACCTATAACTGGTCAATTGGCACCACCACGCAGGACATCAGCAGCCTGATTGCAGGCGTTTACGATGTGACCATAACCGATGCCAACGGATGCAGCATTACCGATGGTGCCGTCATCACCGAGCCCCCTGTCCTCACGGCTTTCACGGTGCCGACTGACGTAAGCTGCTTTGGCGGTAATGATGGAATGATTGATTTGAGTGTGACGGGAGGAACCACTCCTTACGAATTCAATTGGAGCAATGGCGCGACTTCCGAAGATATAAACATGCTCATTGCCGGAACATACACCGTCACCGTTGTTGATGCGAAGAATTGTTCTGTCACGCAATCCGAAACAGTGAACCAGCCGACTGACTTGTCGCTCACTTCATCAGCAAATCCCGCAATGTGCGGTGTGGCTAATGGCGATGCTTCGGTGAGCGTGACGGGCGGAACACCGGGATACTCCTACTTGTGGTCAACGGGCGATACGGATGATTATATTGACAGCCTCAGTGGGGGAGCCTACACCGTGACTGTGACGGACGCCAACTCCTGTCAAAAACCATTGACGGTTTTTGTCAACTCATTCCCGTCTGCTGATTTCACGGTTACCACCAAAGACGTCACGTGCCATGGCGGCAGCGATGGAGAGGCGGTGATTTTCATTTCTTCCGGCACGCCTCCGTACACGTATAGCTGGCTGCCCATTGGCGACAATGACTCAATTGCCTCAGGCTTAACCGTGGGAAGCTATACGGCTGTGGTGTATGATTCTGTGGGATGCAGCAACAGCAGCCCGGTAACAATCAACGAACCGCCTGCTTATTCGCTGGTGCTGGCAGTTACCGATGTCAGTTGCTTCGGTGGAAATGACGGAGCGATTGACCTGGCAGTGTCCGGCTCTACTCCGCCTTACGCGTACACCTGGTCGAATGGCGAAATATCGCAAGACATCAGCAATTTGACGATAGGCTCCTATGATGTCACCATCACAGATGCACAGGGATGCGAAACAACTGCCGGTGCCAATGTCACACAGCCAACCGCTCTGACAACATCTTTGTCTGTAACGGATGTGAATTGCAATGGAGGCAATGATGGTACGATTAATCTTACAGTAAGCGGAGGAATCCCTCCGTATTCTTTCCTCTGGTCGAATGGCGCAGCAACACAAAACGTTTCCGGATTGACAGCCGCGAATTACAGCGTGACGGTTACCGATGCGCAGGCTTGTGAGAAGACAGATGCCGCATCCGTATCACAACCGGCAGCATTAGCGTTGACATCCACTCAGCAAAATGCAAGCTGCAGCGGATTCTCTGACGGAAGTATTGATATAACAGTGACGGGCGGTACAACAGCTTACACTTATTTATGGTCAGCCGGTGAAACAACGGAAGATATTGACAGCCTGCCTGTCGGCAGCTATGATGTGACGGTGACGGATGCGCACAGCTGCACGATTACGAAAAACTTTGTCATTACAGAACCCTCCGGTCTGGCGGCTTCCATAACCAAAGCAGATGTGAGCTGTTTCGGACGGAATGATGGTTCCATTGATGTAACAGCATCGGGCGGAACTGCGCCATACAATTTCATCTGGTCAAACGGTGCGGCAACGGAAGACCTCAGCGGAATTGCTATCGGAACATACAGCGTGACGGTTACCGATGCACAGGGGTGTAATATCTCAAGAAGTACAATTATTGTTGAACCTGCCGACTTAATCACATCCATTTCAAAAGTTGACGTGAGTTGCAACGGTTTCAGCGATGGCTCGCTTGACTTGACCATAGCAGGCGGAACATTGCCTTACGTTTACAATTGGTCAAATGGCGCAACAACACAGGATTTGAATGGATTGGTCATCGGCTCTTACAATGTTACCGTCACGGATGCGCAGAATTGCTCGGTGTCAACCGGTGAAACCATTACGGAACCTGCAGTGCTTGCTGCATCACTCGCGAAAGTGGATGTGAGGTGTAATGGCGGGAACAATGGCTCTATTGATTTGAATGTTTCGGGAGGTACGACACCCTACTTTTATATCTGGACGAATGGCGCAATTACTGAAGACATTGACAGTCTTGTTGCCGGAACTTACACCGTCACCATCACCGATGCGCAGAATTGCACGGTAACAGCCGGAACGGCCATCGCTGAACCAAACGTGCTTGCCATGTCACTCACAAAAGCGGATGTAAGTTGTAACGGCAATTCGGACGGAAGCATTGACCTCACCATTTCAGGCGGCACGGCATCTTATGTTTTCACCTGGTCAAATGGAGCAGTGACAGAAGATTTAACAGGTTTGACAATAGGAACTTACACCGTCACCGTCACCGATGCACAGGGCTGTTCGGATTTCAACAGCGTAACTATCATGCAGCCGGCAGCCCTCACAGCAACGGTTTTCAAAGATGACGTAAACTGCCATGGCGGCAATGACGGCTCCATTGACTTGACAGTCGGAGGCGGCACTGCACCTTACGGCTTTGCATGGTCAAACGGAGATGCTGCTGAAGATTTGAACAACCTCGCAACCGGCAGTTACAGCGTGACGATTACCGATGCCCAAAATTGTTCGCTTGTGAGCGGCACGGTCATTACAGAGCCGGCAGTGCTGTCAGCATCGTTGAGCAAGACGGATGTCTCTTGTAATGGCGGAAACGATGGCGCAATCAATCTGACTGTTAGCGGAGGCACAACAGATTATTCCTTCCTGTGGTCAAATGGCGCCACCACGGAAGATTTGAATGGCATTTACGAAGGAAGCTACACGGTGACTGTCACTGATGCGCAAGCTTGTGTATTGACCACAGGAACCACTGTGAATGCACCCGACTCGATTATCATTTCTTTTGTCATCACGAACGCAACCTGCCATGGCGGAAAGGATGGTGCCGTGGATGCCACTGTTACTGGAGGAATTGCTCCTTACAGTTACCAATGGAATTTCGGACCCGCCACGCAAGACATCAGTGGAGTGGGGGCATTTACCTATATGCTGACTGTTACAGATGCTAACGGCTGCCGGAAAGCGAAAAATGCAACCGTAGGCGAAGCGCAGCTCATTGTTATTACACAAGTTTCCATAACTCCGGTATCCTGCAATGGCGGGAATGACGGTGCCGTTGATATTTCCGTGAGCGGTGGCGTTTCACCTTACACGTATTTGTGGAGCAATGGCGCCACCACCGAAGATGCAACCGGGTTGACTGCAGGGGCTGGAAGCGTGACAGTTACTGATGCGGTCGGTTGTACCAAAACAAGAACATTCACTATCACGCAGCCAGCGCCCGTAATTATTGCCACCACCGGAATAACACCAGTAACCTGCAATGGCGGAACAAATGGTGCCATCAATATCACGGTTTCAGGCGGAACACCAGGCTACACTTTCTCCTGGTCAAATGGCGCTGCTACTGAGGATATTAACTCCCTCTCCTCCGCAACTTACACCGTAACAGTCACAGACGGTAATAATTGTACTGCAACCAAGAATATCCTGGTCACTCAGCCTACAGCGATTACATTTTCTTTCAGCGTCACACATTTGTTGTGCAACGGTAACAGCAATGGCGCCATCAATCTTACCGCGAATGGTGGAACTCCGGGATACAGTTTTACATGGTCAAATGGTGCAACCACCGAAGATATTTCAGGTTTGGTAGCCGGAGTTTATTCCGTGACTGTTACGGACGCAAATGCCTGCAGCGCAGTGAACGGCACTTCAGTGAATCAACCCGCACCAATTGCTATCAGCTATACAAAGGTTGACGTTGCCTGCAACGGTGCGAATACCGCTTCCATTGATGCAGCCGTTTCGGGAGGTACGGCTCCTTATCGCTACGCCTGGTCAAATGGAGCTACCACGCAGGATATAAGCTCACTTGCTTCCGGCAGCTACACGCTTACGGTTACTGACTTGAATAATTGCAGGGCGAATACCACCGTGTTTATCAGTCAGCCTGCGGCAATCAGCATCACAGCTGCTCAGACGGATGTATCGTGCAATGGCGGAAACACCGGCTCTGTCAACATAACAGTTTCCGGGGGTGTTTCGCCTTATACTTATCTCTGGTCAAATGGCGCAACTACCGAAGACCTGAGCGCCATTCCTGTCGGTTCATACACTGTCACGGTCAGCGATGCCAATAATTGCATGGCGACAAAAACCACTTCCATCACACAGCCACCGGCACTCACTGTTAGCGGAATTGTTACGAACGTGTTGTGCAGCGGAAGCAGCACCGGCAGCATCAATATCACCGCAAATGGTGGAATAACGCCTTACACCTTCTCGTGGAGTACGGGAGTAACGACCGAAGACATTTCCAATGTGCCGGCAGGAAATTACACCATCACTGTGAGTGACGCAAACGCGTGTTCTCAGGCAAAGAGCTTCACCGTTGGTGAACCTGCTGCAATTTCAATTTCCGTTACGTCTATCAAAGACGCTGCTTGTAATGGTTCTGCAAACGGAACGATTACAATTTCAGTAAGTGGCGGCACAACACCCTACATGTATTTGTGGAGTAACGGTGCAACTGCATCCGCCATTAACAACTTATCAGCGGGCAGCTACAGCGTGACGGTGACTGATGCCAACAGTTGCGTCAAAACCGGCAATTACAATATCGGGCAGCCTGCTGCCATTGCCGTAAATGCATCAGCTATTTCAAATGCAGTGTGCAATTCTTCTTCAACGGGGTCAATTGCATTGACGGTCTCAGGCGGAACTCCGGCTTACACGTATTGGTGGAGCACTGGTGCAACAACGAAGGACATCAGTGGTTTAAGTGCCGGAACTTACAGCGTCACCGTCACCGATGCTCAGAACTGCAGAGGAATTGACAGCTACAACATCGGGGAACCTGCAGCCCTCGATATAACCATCACTGCATCACAGGATGCACGGTGCAATGGGGCTGCCAACGGCTCCATCAACATCACCGTCAGCGGGGGAACACCTCCTTATACCTACTTGTGGAGCACTGGCGCCACCACTGAAGATATTTCAGCCCTTGTTGCGGGCAGCTACACCGTCACGGTCACAGACGCCAGCAGTTGCACAAAATCCGCCAGTCAAAATATTGGCGAACCTCCCGTGCTTACCGTCACTGTAGCCGGAATTACCAACGCAGCCTGTTACGGGCAGCCCAGCGGCTCCATCAACATCACCGTCAGCGGGGGAACGCCTCCTTATAGTTACTTGTGGAGCACTGGCACCACCACCGAAGACATTTCCAACGTAACTGCCGGAAGCTACACAGTGACCGTAACGGATGCGCAATACTGTTCAAAAATTTCAACGTACAATATCAGTCAGCCGGGTGCGGTGCTCACGATTGGCGTCACCGGAATTTCAGATGTAAAATGCAATGGGGCGGCAACCGGATACATCAACATCAGCGTCAGCGGTGGCACAGCACCTTATACTTACTTATGGAGCAATGGCTTCACTGCTCAGAACGCAACGGGATTAGTCGCTGGCAGCTATCGCGTGACTGTCACCGATTCGAAAGGATGCCAGAAAATCAGCAACTACAATATTGGTCAGCCGGCTGCTATGGCTGTAAATCCGGTGAACATCATCCACAACAATTGCAATGGCGGCAGCAACGGCAGCATTGACATCAGTGTCAGTGGTGGCACACCGCCTTACACTTACCTGTGGAGCAATGGCTTCAGCACACAAGACCTCAGCGGAGTTGCTTCCAACAGCTACACCGTAACTGTTACTGATGCGAACGCCTGCACGCAAACAGGTACATTCGGCATCGGTGAACCGACTGTAATCGGGGTAACACTCATAAACTCAACAGAAATTTCGTGCAATGGTGGAAACAATGGTGCGGTGGATATTGATGTGTCCGGTGGCACTCCGCCTTACTCGTATGCGTGGAGCACAGGCGCTGTGTCGCAGGATGTCATTTCGCTTGCTGCCGGTCAGCATAAAGTGACCATCACCGATGCAGCCGGATGTGTCAAGCAGTCCACCTTCAACATTGCGGAGCCCAATGAGATTGTTATTTCATCCGCTTCGGTTTCCGATGCGCTCTGCAACGGACAAGCAAGCGGAAGCATTGATATTTCAGTAAGCGGAGGAACAGCACCTTATTTGTTCAGCTGGTCGAACGGCACTGACACCGAAGACCTCCGGAATGCTTCTTCAGGCAGCTACCGCGTTACAGTTGCCGATGCGAACGGATGTGTCGAAACACAGAGCTACACCATTGGCGAGCCTGCTGCTATTGCAGTCAATGCAACGTCCATCACGGACAACCTGTGTCATGGCGATTCAACCGGAGCGATTCAAATCGTTGCGCATGGAGGCACCGCCCCGTACTCTTACTCGTGGTCAAATGGAATTACCGCACAAAATATTTCAGCCGTTCCTGCCGGTACTTATGCAGTTACGGTAACGGATGCGAAGGGCTGTGCGGGGGGTGAAACATTCGAGCTGCTTCAGCCCGATGAACTGATTGTCTCCATAGCTGACGTCCTGCATGCAAAATGCAATGCCGGCAATGACGGTGAAATCAAAGTAAGCGTGAGTGGCGGAACACCGCCTTATTTGTTCAAGTGGTCGAATGGAGCCTCCGCGCAAAACATCAGCGCACTTCCTGCAGGAGTTTATGCAGTCACGGTGAGCGATGTGAATTACTGCAAAGATTCGGCTTCTGCAGAAGTGAAAGAGGCTGCGTCATTAAGCATCATCACCACGCAAGTTGCCGATGCGCTATGCAATGACGCTTCAAACGGCAGCATTGACATCAGCGTAAGCGGTGGCACTCCGCCTTACTCGTACAACTGGAGCAATGGAGCGACCACGCAGGACATCAGCGGATTATCCGCAGGCACTTACACGGTGACCGTTGCTGATGGAAATATTTGTAACGGTGTGAAATCAATCGCGGTTTCGCAGCCCGCTGCCGTCAGCGCTGCAAATTCTATCGTGGTGAATTCATCCTGTGATGTGTCGGAAGACGGACGTGTGGAACTGAATGTTTCCGGAGGCACTCCGCCTTTCACTTATTTATGGAGCACAGGCGCCACCACTGCCGTATTGAGCAACATCTCCAAAGGAAATTATTCGGTCACTATCACTGACGTGAACGGCTGCACCGGAACCAATTCATTCCTGCTGGATGCTCCTTCCTGCAACAAGCCGCCTGTTGCCGTGAACGATACTTCAAGCGTCACAACCGGTTACAGCCACGATATTCCCGTTCTAAGCAATGACCATGATCCGGATAATGACAACATCAGCATCACCGGAATCATCCATGAGCCTTCACATGGAACAGCCACGGTTAACTCTGACGGAACCATCACCTACACTCCACATCCGGAGTATGTCGGTGAAGATGCCTTCACTTACGTGATTTGTGATGACGGCAATCCGCAACTATGTGACACGGCTATCGTGTTCATCACCATCAAGCCCGATAAGCCTGATTTGTTTATCCCTAATGCCATTTCACCCAATAATGACGAATCGAATGAATACTGGGAAATCCGCGGGATTGATTTGTATCCGCACAACGAGGTTAAAATTTTTAACCGCTGGGGTAACGAAGTCTATCGCATGAACGGCTACAAGAATCAATGGAACGGAGTAAACCAGGACCGTGAGCCACTGCCTGACGGAACCTACTACTACATTCTCAAGCTGAATGACAAGTACAAGTCAACTTATACCGGCTATGTGGTCATATTCAGGGGCTGATTTGATGCATGATTCGGTAATTCGGTTTTGATTATTTCTACTCGCTAAATTTGTAGTCAATCCTGAACTGCCATGAAATGGTTTCTCTCACTTCTTTTTTTTGCATTCTCTTCTTCAGCGGTCGCCTCTGACCCGCAACATTATTTAGTGAGCCATACCTTCGTTAAATCCCACACGAAGGAAACCATCAGCAAATTGTGGAAGCAAAAGCATATTCCCAAATTCATCATGCCGGTTAAAAATGACGTGGATATTTATGAAATCATTTACAAGGTGAAATGGGTGGACGGCTCATGGCGCAATGCTTCCGGAATTTACTACGTGCCGAAAACTGAGAAAGCGGTTCCTTACATGATGTTCGGACACGGAACGCAAATTGAAAAACATCGCGAGATTTCTGACAATGATGCGCAGCAGAGCATCTGCCTGATGTTTGCGGCTGACGGGTATGCGGCTATGTTCCCTGATTATTACGGCATCGGAAAAGGGGAGGGGAAGCATCTCTATCAGCATGCATGGTCTGAGGCACATGCGTTTATTTACATGCTCTACGCGATTGATGAACTGAATAAAATCCTCGGCTTGAAACATAACGGACAACTGTTCCTCACCGGCTATTCGCAGGGCGGACATGCCTCCATGGCGGCTCATAAGTATCTACAGGAACTCAACGACCCCCGCTTTCAGGTGACGGCTTCTTCGCCCATGAGCGGAGCTTACGACATGACGGGCGAGCAGGAAAAGTATATGTTTCAGGAATATCCCCGTCCGTTTTATCTGCCGTATTTGCTGCTGTCGTACCAGGAAGCCTATGGTATTTTGGATGTCAACAACATCTACTCTATTTTCAAGTCACCTTATGACACACTGCTGCCGGCTTTTTTTGAAGATAACGAGAAGAAAACGCTGTATGAGTTGGACAAGCTGATGCCGAAAATTCCGAAGGATGTGGTCAAAGACAGCCTTGTGAATGAGTATGTCAAAAATCCGGATTATGAGTTCAAGAAAAGGCTGGCTGAAAACAGCTTAACGCACTGGAAGCCCGAAGCACCCATGCAGCTCTGCTATTGCAAAGGCGACCGCGAAGTGAATTACAGAAATTCAGAAGTGGCGTATGCTGAAATGAAGTCATTGGGCGCTGAACACGTCAAGCTCAACAACCTCAGCGACCGCTTAGACCACAACACCTGCGCGGCTTTTGCCGTGCTCGCCACGAAATATTATTTTGACCGCTTTCGCGATAAAGGAGAAAATCCCAAGATGAAGGATGTGCCGCGATTCAAAAAGTTTTTGGTAGGGTTTGTAAAAAGAAAGGAAGAGAAAAAATATCTGCGGGATGGCAGGGATGTCGCCTACTACTAAAAGTTTCGCGCTGCCTTACCCCCATACTTGGACAGAAACCTCAAAAGAGTTTAGGTCGAATGACTCATGGGAGGTTTAGTTTTTAAGGCATCAGAGGACAAAGACGCTCGTGGAGCCGGGGTGTAAATTGTCAGCGCAATATGGACAAAACATTGTTTAAAAGCAATGTGGGATTTGTGATATTTAATCACTGAAAAATATCTCACAACATGGAAGAAAGAAAACAAAACGCGGGCATTCTGGTTCGCGAAATAAAATTCCCGACAGCAAAAAAGACAATGCCGGAGAGAAGCTGTTTCGGGCAAATACGCGATGGTAAAAGCCGCAGCCAAAACGGGTGGATGCAGATAAGGCTGTCATTGAAATACTTACAGGCATCAAAAGAGCAGGAGCAGATTTGATTGCCACCTACTTTGCGTATGATTTCCTGCGATTGAAAAAATGAAAGAACCGGATACGGAAATAAAAGCAACGCTTCCCCTGAAAAAATCCGGAAGGTTCTCACGGATTTCGAAAAATATCCCCAAATGAACCACCAACCTGTGCCTCTTTATTCATCGTTGTCATGTTCGACCTAAAGTGGCATATAACAATTCTATTAGTACCAATCTTACTTCTTTTTAAAATCCAGCGACACCGAATTGATGCAGTACCGCTTACCGGTAGGATTAGGCCCATCGTCAAACACGTGTCCAAGGTGACCTCCGCAGTTACCGCATGACACTTCGATACGCGTCATACCGTAGCGGGTGTCGGATTCAAACTTCAGCCTGTCGTTACTGATGGCGTCATAAAAGCTGGGCCACCCTGAACCCGAATCATATTTTGTATCTGAGCGGAACAATTCAGTGCCGCAGGCAGCGCAGGTGTAAATGCCGTCTTCCTGGCTGGTGTAAAACTTTCCTGAGAAAGCGCGTTCGGTTCCTTTCTCGCGAAGCACCCGGTATTGTTCAGGTGTGAGTTTCTTTCTCCACTCATCTTCCGGAATATTCAATTTGGATTCCATCATGATTGAAGTTTTAAAAAAATGAAAGTTGCAACTTTTGAAAATTAGCACTCTGGTGGAAAGTTCAAAACGAGCACCCCCGGTGCAGTTCATCCAATTTATGCTCTTAATTAACTACTCCTAAAATTCTTTTTTTAAGAGTTTCTGCGCTGAAGCCGGTGTTGGCATCTTTAACATGGAGTGGTTTTAAATAAAGTGATAAATAGTTTTCACACAGACCATCTTCCTGTAATTTAAGCCTTAACCTTTGTGAAAACGGTTGGGTAAAATAGTGGTAATTTCTTTTCACCAAAATTTTCAGCCGGTTAGCCGTGATTTCCATTTTCACAATGTGCTTTTTATACCATTCAGGGAAGTCAGCATTGCATAATATCTCATAATCAAGCTCCGGTACGGTGTCCATCCAATTTTCTGTCAAAATTTCATCGCTTCGGATAAAAATATTGTGGTAATTACATTGCCTGATTTCTGAAAGAAACTGCAAAAAATCTTTAGGCTCACCCGTGCTGTCAACGGCTGTCAGGTTATAATAGGCATCCTGAAGGATGAGTTTACCTTGCATTTCCACCAGATTAAACTCATGCGTGAATGGTGTGCCGGCATATCCGCAGTTATAGACGTATGTTTTATAACCCGCCTCTGCATATAGCTTTGCAAGCGCATAACTGGTAATTCCGCAATTAGCCGTCAGTTTATTTTCTTTAAACAGCGTTATGCATTGATAGGGCGAGAAACTGTCCCACGGCATGTTGTAATACTCGTTCTTTAGCTTGCTTTTTGTATTTCCTAAATCAATTCTCTGAGCCAGATAGTTTCTTATTTCATTCAGCTTTCCAAAATCAGAATCCGATGCCTGATTAAGCGAGTCAAGGAACAGGCTGAATTTTTCTTCCTCCTCATCCAGCGAAGCATTCCTGACGGAAACGAATAAAAAAAACGCAAAAACAAAAAGGATGAGGAACACTATGAGAGTAGATAGCAAACGCCAATTAAACATGATAAAAGATAAACAGAAGTTAGCTGATATCTTGCAATATTCCCTGACTGAATTAAGTTTGAATCACCCCGGGATTAAATCTCCTTGTCACGGGCGCATGATTCGCAGCCTCGATGCCCAGCGAGATTACCTTTCTTGTGTCCAGCGGGTCAATGATAGTGTCAACCCAGAGACGCGCTGCCGCATAGTATGGCGTTGTCTGCCTTTCGTATCGTTCAGTGATTTCTTTCAGCAGCTTTTTTTTGTCTTCTTCCGAAATCTCTTTTTCTTTTGATGCGGAGAGCTGGATTTGCAATAACGTACTTGCCGCCTGTTCGCCCCCCATTACGGCAATCCTGGCAGTGGGCCATGCAAAAATAAGTCGCGGGTCGTAAGCCTTTCCGCACATGGCATAATTTCCAGCGCCATAT
>DATLYB010000452.1:0-2461 GCA_035575215.1 Chitinophagales bacterium | reverse complement strand
ACACCATCGCCATTAAAGCCACCTCAGGCGTTTATATGCCGCTGCAACAGCTCTGGCAGGGAAGGAAGGGGCGCGTTGACTGGGCGCGCGCAGGCTTTGACCCCGCGCAGGTGTATGCCGACCTCGATGATTACGTCATTGACATCTCAAAATCGGAATTCAGCATTGACAGCGTCACCTTCTACAACAAGCTGTATTTCGATTTTCCGCTCAAGGGCAAATACACCGACAAGCTCACCGTTCAGCAAAACGACATCAGCTATCCGCGCTTCGACTCATTCAGGAAAGACCTTGCCATCAAAGACATCGCCCCGAATGTGAAATATCAGGGCGGCTTCTCGTTGCACGGCAACAAGGTGATTGGCAGCGGGGACGAGATGAACAAAGCCACGCTGATTTTTTTCAATGAAAAGAATGAAAAGGTGCTGGTGGCAAAATCGCGGGAAATCCTGATGCGCAAAACCGAAAGCCTCTCAGCCGACAAGGCGGAGGTATCGCTTTACATGGGCACCGACTCCATCTATCATCCCGGGCTGAACATCATTTACAAAATCAACCTGAAGGAAGTGGACCTCTACCGCGGGGAGTCAGGCATTGCCGCCACGCCTTTTTTTGATTCCTACCACCAGCATGAAATAAAGACCGATGCGATTGTATGGAAAATCGGTGAGCCGTATGTGAACGTGAAGATGATGAGCGGTGCCGGCAAGGCGCCCGCCACCTTCACGTCATCGAATTTTTTCCGCAAGGGCGAGCTGGAAAAATTCCAGGGCGTCATGGACTTCAACCCCGTGTCAACGGTTTACACTTATTCAAAGAAAAACAACACGCGCGAGATTCTTGCCGAAGATTTGGCAAAAAAGATGAACCCCGGCTACACGGAAAACACCATCAAAGGCCTGCTCTACAACATGGTGCAGGACGGCTTCATCTTCTATGACGAAGAGCGCGGGCTGATTACCGTGCGCGACAAGGTGTTCAGCTACATTGCCGCCAACGGAGGGCTGATTGATTTTGATGTCATCCAAATCAACTCATTCAATGACAAGCTGAACGGCAGAATCTCATTTGAAAACAGAAACATCGCCCTCACGGGCGTGAAGCAGGTGATGCTGAGCGATTCGCAGAACGTATTCGTATTTCCCGACAGCCAGAATCTTGAAATAAAGAAAAACAAAGACATGGCGTTTTCCGGCAAGGTGAGCGCAGGACGCCTTGATTTTGAAGGAACCGGATTCCATTTTGAATATGACACCTTCATGATTGACCTCACCCAGCTTGCCTCCGCGCTTATATGGGTGCCCTCGGGCGAAACAGACAAGTACGGCAACGAACTGCTCGCCCCCATGACCTCAAAGATTGAAGGACTGACCGGCTACCTCAACATTGACAAGCCAGACAACAAATCGGGCAAAAAGAATTATGCCAACTACCCCATTTTCACCAACCTGGAGAACTCGTATGTCTATTATGACGACTCCACCATTCATCACGGAGCCTACATCCGCGACAAGTTCTACTTCCTGCTTGACCCGTTTGTGTTTGACAGCCTCGACACCTTCGACCCCTATCTGTCTGATTTCAAGGGCGACTTTTTTTCAGCCGATATCTTCCCATCGTTCCGTGAAAACCTGAAGGTGCAGAAAGACCTTTCGTTCGGCTTCCGCAGAAACACCCCCGAAAAGGGCTACCCCCTGTACAAAGGCAAAGGCACCTACAACGATTCCATTTTCCTGAGCAACGCGGGATTGCGCGGAGCCGGAAAAATCAAATACCTCTTCAACAAAATCGAATCCGACAGCATCCTCTTTTTTCCTGATTCGATGGATGCGTTCGCCCAGAATTTCGAGATGGAAAAATCCACCCTCGATGGCATCACTTTTCCGCCTGTGAAGGGGCGCAACAATCAGATTCACTGGCTGCCCTATGCTGACACGATGCTCATCGCCATGACCGATTCCCCCTTCCTCATGTATGACTCCGCCACGCTGAAGGGCAACCTGCTGTTTACGCGGAAGGGGCTGAAGGGCGATGGCGACTTTGACTTCCGCGAAGCCACGCTTGCCTCCAGGCTGTTCAGCTTCGAATCCGAATCGCTCCATTCCGACACGCTCAGCCTGGTCATTAAGTCCATCGCGGAAGACAAGGTGACATTCAACACACCCAACGTGCGCGGGCGCGTTGACTTCAGGGAAAGAGTCGGAGAGTTCAAATCAAATGTGGCGGGCATCCCCACTGATTTCGCCAACAACCAATACCGCACGTCCATCAACGAATTTTTCTGGGACATGGACGGCAATTTCCTCGACTTCAAAGCACCGCCCGGCACCCAAGGCGTTTACTTCACCTCCACCCGTCCCGACCAGGATTCGCTGAAGTTCCTCGGCAAGCGCGCCTTCTTTGATATGTCCACCTCCATCATTGACGTTGACAGCGTGCCCGAAGTGCGCGTGGCTGATGC
>DATLYB010000451.1:0-9269 GCA_035575215.1 Chitinophagales bacterium | reverse complement strand
TAGGTGATGCTTTTCTCCACCTTTTCGCTCACCGGCATTTTTGATTTCGGGTCAAACAATTTGAAATTGAATATACCCACGCAGGTTTGGGCTTGAATGGATGAATAAAAAAGAATACCTGCTAAAATTGACAATCCTTTGCTCATATCGAAATGGTTTTGCAATGATTGGCGAAGATAGTGCCAAGTTAGAAAAGATGCGGCTAAGTCCTTAGTTTCCGGGGACGCACACCCGTCAGCCTCCCTACCACCTTGAAGCTGACCGGCTCAATCTCCAAATGCATCTTTTAAAAAAGCCCCGAACTGGCGGGTGGCTTTCATTCCTGGCTCATGAAAATCGTAAGTGTTGCTGTAGTGCTCCTGCCCGTCAGTGTTCTCCTTCCAGCACCTGCGATACAACTGCAGATAGACCTGCTTGCCCTTCACCGGAAAAGGTCTGCAATTCAAGCGCGTTGCAGAATCCATCCAGCACTGCTTTTTTCTTCTGATGCATCGCCTTCGGTATCCTGCCTGCTTTCTCCTCTAAGCGCAATATGAATTCTTCTGTTTTCTCCTCTATACAGACCAGTTCAAAATGCTGTAGAATCTCTTCCGGCACCAGCATGGATGCCATCGTATGGGTAAGTTCCTGCTTCATGTTTTGGCATGGCAAGTTAACTCAGCACCTCAAAATGGGACTTAGCCCCTTTAGCCCTGCACCCACAAAAAAATCGAAGTTTGCCTTTGTTTTTTCCAAACCCTTGCAGTAACTTTGTCACCCCGTTTAAAAAAACGGTGTCGTTTTTTTGAAAAAGTTTTCCTAAGTTTTTCATCCGTTCTTGACAAATGGTGTTTCGCTCACTTCGGGAGCATTCCACCGGTTCAACTCCGGTACTCACCACAGATTGGGATGAGTTTCAGTATGCATGCAAGAGCCGTTGCGGATACGAGAAGCTCTGCAAAACCCGATACGTTCTTTGACACATTGAAAGTCCTTTTTTAAACAAAGAAAGATTTTTTCTGACTACCGAAGAAATTCGGTAAAACAAAAAGCCCTCATTCTACAAAAGAAGAGTGAGGCGTCAAGGTCTGAAAGCGAATAAGAGCGTTTGGTGGATGCCTTGGCTCTCAGAGGCGATGAAGGACGTGGTAAGCTGCGATAAGCTGCGGGGAGGTGCAAACAACTTTTGATCCGCAGATTTCCGAATGGGACAACCCAATACGTTGAAGACGTATTATCCCGCGCAAGCGGGAAGCTAACCCAGGGAACTGATACATCTAAGTACCTGGAGGAAAAGAAATCAACAGAGATTCCCCCAGTAGTGGCGAGCGAAAAGGGAACAGCCCAAACTCCGAGGACTACGGTCATCGGAGGGTTGTAGGACTGCAACGTTGGCTTGAAATCAGAAGCGGAAGCTCCTGGAAAGTTGCGCCACAGAAGGTGATAGCCCTGTATGCGAATCCGATTTCAAATCATAGCAGTATCCTGAGTACCACGGGGTCGGAGACGCCCTGTGGGAAGCTGCCGGCACCATCCGGCAAGGCTAAATACTCCTGAGAGACCGATAGCGAACAAGTACCGCGAGGGAAAGGTGAAAAGCACCGCGAACAGCGGAGTGAAATAGTCCCTGAAACCATACGCTTACAAACAGTGGAAGCCCCGCAGCAATGCGGGGTGACCGCGTGCCTTTTGCATAATGAGCCTACGAGTTACTCCTCACTGGCAAGGCTAAGCTTGTTGACAAGCGCAGCCGAAGCGAAAGCAAGTCCTAACAGGGCGCCCAGTCAGTGGGGGTAGACGCGAAACCTCAGTGATCTACACATGGCCAGGATGAAGTCTCAGTAACATGAGATGGAGGTCCGAACTAGTTAGCGTTGAAAAGCTATTGGATGAGCTGTGTGTAGGGGTGAAAGGCTAATCAAACTGGGAGATAGCTCGTACTCCCCGAAATGCTTTTAGGAGCAGCCTTGAGTAAAAAATGTTGCAGAGGTAGAGCTACCAATCGGGCTAGGGGGCTTCACCGCCTACCAAACCCCAATGAACTCCGAATGCTGCAACAGAATACTCAGGAGTGAGGCCCGGGGTGCTAAGGTCACGGGCCGAGAGGGAAACAACCCAGACCATCAGCTAAGGTCCCCAAATACATGCTAAGTTGATTTAACGATGTCTAATCGCTATGACAGCCAGGATGTTTGCTTGGAAGCAGCCATTCATTTAAAGAGTGCGTAACAGCTCACTGGTCGAGTGATTGGGCGCGGAAAATAAACGGGCATCAAGCATGTTACCGAAGCTATGGGTCCGCAAGGACGGTAGGGGAGCATTCAAGCCGCATTGAAGGTGCAACGCGAGTTGTGCTGGAGCAGCTTGAAAAGAAAATGTAGGCATAAGTAACGATAAAGCCAGCGAGAAACTGGCTCGCCAATAGACTCAGGGTTCCTGATCAACGTTAATCGGATCAGGGTTAGTCGGGTCCTAAGGTGTATCCGAGAGGAAAAACCGATGGCAAACAGGTCAACATTCCTGTACTGGCATCATTGCGATGCGGTGACGAAGAACGTGAAAGGTCTCCGGCCTGACGGAATAGGTCGGTGAAGTATTTAGGTATATCAGGGGTAGGCAAATCCGCCCCTGGTGCTGAGATACCACAGTAGGAGGAGGCTTCGGCTGAATCCATTGACCCTAAACTTGCTTCCGAGAAAAACCGCTAAGCTTCAGATGAATGCCACCCGTACCCAAACCGACACAGGTAGTCAAGGAGAGAATCCTAAGGCGCTCGAGTGAACCATGGCTAAGGAACTCGGCAAATTAACCCTGTAACTTCGGGATAAAGGGTGCCCTTCGCAAGAAGGGCCGCAGTGAAATGACCCAGGCGACTGTTTAACAAAAACACATGGCTCTGCTAAATCGAAAGATGACGTATAGGGCCTGACACCTGCCCGGTGCCGGAAGGTTAAAGAAGCTTGTTAGCCCCGCGCAAGCGGGGCGAAGCTCGCGACTGAAGCCCCGGTAAACGGCGGCCGTAACTATAACGGTAATTTGTAATGTATCTACCTTGACAAAGGGCCGTTATAAAACTTGGCTAAATGCTGGAACATCTCGTTAATTTCATAATACCAAGAAGGTGACAATTTATGAATAGAGACAATCAGCAGGAAAGAGCGTTAACTGAACAATATCTTGCCGGCTTCATTGATGGCGAAGGTTGTTTCTCAGTAACAATTCATCCCAACCCAAATGCAAAATTTGGCTGGATAATTGACCCTGATTTCACAATCAACCAACATCATAGAAGCCATGCATTTCTGAAAAGCATTCAGAAGTTCTTGCATTGCGGTAAGATTTATCGGAAAAGCTCCGGCAAATCTTCTGTTTTAACTTTTACAGTTTACGGAAGAAGAACGATTGCAGAAAAGGTAATTCCTTTTCTGGATAAAAATCCAATTCTTTCTCCCAAACAAGAAGATTACCGGTTGTTTCGGGAAATCGTTATAAGGATGATGAATAAAGAACATCATCAGTATGAAGGTTTCATGAAAATAATCAAGCTGGCTTTTCAGATGAATCAGCAAGGCAAGCAGCGAAAATACACGCTGCAAGAAGTGATGAACTCATCACAGCAGTTAGCGACATCCTCAGAGACTACACGCCAGGACAAGCCGTAGCAAGCAGCTTGTAAGGTATAGTCCGACCTTGGCAGCGATGCCAAGAGCTATGCAGAAATGACATAGCCGTTCAACAGTGAGCAAACCACAGATTGAATCGTAACAACCAGCCTAAGGTAGCGAAATTCCTTGTCGGGTAAGTTCCGACCTGCACGAATGGTGTAACGATCTGGGTACTGTCTCAGCCATGAGCTCGGTGAAATTGTAGCACCGGTGAAGATGCCGGTTTCCTGCATCGGGACGGAAAGACCCCGTGAACCTTCACTACAGCTTAGCATTGACTTTGGGTAAAAGATGTGTAGGATAGGTGGGACGCTTTGAAGCGGTGGCGCCAGCCACCGTGGAGCGGACGTTGAAATACCACCCTTCTTTTATCTAGAGCCTAACCCCCGCGCAAGCGGGGAGACATTGCTTGGCGGGTAGTTTGACTGGGGTGGTCGCCTCCTAAAACGTAACGGAGGCTTCCAAAGGTACCCTCAGCACGCTTGGTAACCGTGCTTCGAGTGCAATAGCATAAGGGTGCTTGACTGTAAGACACACAAGTCGAACAGGTACGAAAGTAGGGTATAGTGATCCGGTGGTTCTGCATGGAAGGGCCATCGCTCAAAGGATAAAAGGTACTCCGGGGATAACAGGCTGATCTCCCCCAAGAGCTCATATCGACGGGGAGGTTTGGCACCTCGATGTCGGCTCATCACATCCTGGGGCTGGAGCAGGTCCCAAGGGTTGGGCTGTTCGCCCATTAAAGTGGTACGTGAGCTGGGTTCAGAACGTCGCAAGACAGTTCGGTCCCTATCTGATGCAGGCGCTAGAAGTTTGAGAGGAGCTGACTTTAGTACGAGAGGACCGAGTTGGACGAACCTCTGGTATACCTGTTGTGCCGCCAGGTGCAGCGCAGGGTAGCTATGTTCGGAAGGGATAAGCGCTGAAAGCATCTAAGCGCGAAGCCCCCCTCAAGATGAGACTTCTTTTAAGGGCCGTCAAAGATTATGACGTTGATAGGTCACAAGTGTAAAGACAGTAATGTCAAAGCTGAGTGATACTAATTGCCCGTTAGCTTTCTTAATTTTTTTTGTCAGGAATCTTTCCAAGTTCTAAAAAAGCAAACTTTCAATGTGTCAATCTTATTTTGATTGAGTATCAAGTCGCAAGTAACAAGTATCAAGACCGCGTCAAGTCAGTCTTGATACTTACTACTTGCTACTTGCTACTTGCTACTATCAATCCACCTTCTTTTGGTGACTTTACCGGTGGTGTTCACCTCTTCCCATTCCGAACAGAGAAGTTAAGCCCACCAGGGCCGATGGTATTAGGCTAAAACCTGAGAGAGTAGGTCGTTGCCAAATTTCTATAAGAGCCTTCCGTGAAAACGCGGGAGGCTTTTTTATTTATAAACCGGTTTGCAAGATTTTAACAACACTCCGTTAACATCATTTCCAAAAAGCAACGGTTACAATTTTTAGCTTTCCGCGTATGAAAGCGACACTGTTCAAAAACAAAATCTACAACGAGTGCTGTCTGAAAACGATGTCCAAAATGCCCGAAGGCTTCATTGACCTCACTGTTACATCGCCTCCCTATGATGACCTTAGAACATACAGCAATCGCGTTCGGGGTATAAAATCAAAATTCAACGGTTATGTTTTCCCATTCGAGAAGATTGCCCGCGAACTTTTCCGCGTCACAAAACCCGGAGGCGTTGTCGTCTGGATTGTCGGTGACGCAACAATCAATGGCAGCGAAACCGGCACCTCATTCCGGCAGGCGCTCCGCTTCATGGAATGCGGCTTCAGCCTGTTCGACACTATGATTTACGCCAAGCCTCCGCGTGGTGCGGTCGGCAATAATAAAACCTACTGGCAATCCTTTGAATATATGTTCATCCTCAGCAAAGGCAAACCCAAAACCATCAACCTGCTCTGCGACCGCGAAAACAAAGAATCGAGAAAAGGCGACAACGGAACAAAACGCCTCCAAAACGGAGCTCTGCTCCAAATTAAACGTGGTGGTTATGGTGAATATGGCAGACGAACAAACATCTGGGAGTATAACATCGGCAAAGGACACTCCGCCAGCGATGACATCGCCCATCAGCATCCTGCAATTTTTCCTGAGAAATTAGCCCGCGACCACATCCTCTCGTGGAGTAATCCTGGCGACTTGGTTTACGACCCGATGATGGGAAGCGGAACAGTCGCTAAAATGTGTATTCTGGAAAACAGAAACTTCATCGGCAGCGAAATCAGCGAAACTTATTCCCGCCTTGCGGAAAAAAGAATTTTGCAAACGTTAAGGTCAATGGAGATTCAACACGATGTTGCAGTAGCAGTTTAAACCTGAAAGAGCAGGTCGTTGCCAAAATTTCTAAAGAGTCTTCCGTGTAAACCGAACTATAAAATTATTTGTCAGCCGCCATTAAGGCAAGCGGGTTGTTGGCTGCCGTTTTTATCGTCTGTTGTGTGTCGCGATTGAAACGATTTTAAAAATGTCCTTGCCTTCGTGTAATGCTTTGAGTAGGTTGTTAAAAAAATATGCGGTCTCCAAATTTGTTTTTTCTTGTATCATCAAAAGTTTGGCAAGTAAAATCAGAAACTTGATGCTGTATTCTCCTCGCTTTCCCAACTCCTCGTATTCTGAAATTTCTTTTTGATTTTCTTTCAGAAGAAATTCAATGCTTAAAATTTTCTTCCTTTCTTCTTCGCTTTTTAATGGCTTAATTTTTCCCCACATATCAAGGAGAAAATTCAAAAATTGTATTGTTTTTTCTCTGTCAGCGTGCATTTTTATCATTAAGTCAACAGCCCAATGAATATGCTTTGGTGTCCGTATGTTTGACCATTTACCTTTTTCCTTTTGCCGATATTTTATTAAGATGTCGTATCTGCTCAATGAACCTTGATAAACTGCTATAATAAATTTTCCATTTACTTGCTCAATAAAAATTGGATTGTGTTTCTTCCCGTCTTTGTTGAAAATCATTGTGGGAAGGATTCCATTTTCTGTCATAAAAATTAAAAGATCAAAGAGGGTTGTCGGGCAATTTTTTTGTAACGCTTAATTGTCAGGTTGATGTATTCTTCGCTGATGTCAATGCCGATATATTTTCTGTTGCCAATTATTTTGCAAGCAACACCAGTTGTTCCGCCACCATTGAAAGGGTCAAGCACGATGTCATTTTCTTTTGTTGATGAGAGAACAATTCTATTTAACAGTGCAAGAGGTTTTTGTGTTGGGTGTTTTCCGAATTCTTTTTCTTCTTGTGCCGGTGTCGGGATAGACCAAACAGAACGCATTTGCTTGTCCGTCACTTTCATTTTGTCCTCTGGAAATTTTCCGTTCTTCATCAATTCATAATTGAAAGTGTGTCGGGCTTTCTTGTCTTTGCGTGCCCACAAAAGTGTTTCGTGACTGTGAGCGAATGTCGTGCAAGCCAAATTAGGAGCAGCGTTGGGTTTGAACCAAACAATGTCATTGAGAATATGAAAATTTAATTTTTGCAAAAGAAAACCACATTGGTAAATACTGTGATTTGTCCCCGAAATCCAAATTGTTCCTTCAGGTTTTAGAATTCGTCTGCATTCGGAAATCCAAGTTTCGTGAAATTGCAGGTCGGCTTCAAAACCTTTGCTTTTATCCCAGTGTCCTTTATTTACGCTGACCATTTTTCCTGCATGGCAGGTAACGCCATTGTTGGAAAGATTGTAAGGAGGGTCGGCAAAAATCATGTCTACATAGTTGCCGGGGATCTTTGCCATCACTGTCAAGCAGTTTGCTTGGTAGAGGCAAAAATCGTCTGTCTTGAAAGCAGGTTTGATGCTTTCTCCCGTGCCGTTTTTGGCAATATGTTTTAGAAGTTCTTCAAACATTTTTAAAGATTGCCTTGTCAAAGATGCAACTTTCTGAAATCATTGACTGCCCGATTTTTAACCCCGGATTTTTCAAATCCGGAGAGACAAGTGAAAGGGACGGGGGGCGAGGGTTCATCTCTAATGAGGATTTCAAGGCAATCATGTTATACCGAAACAAGTCAGGTTTTCGAATAATTGTGCTAAGAACGTTCGGTATTAACCAAGCACGTCTCGCTCATTCGGAAACTCGACTGCTCTTGGCATATTTAATGGTCAAGCAAGTTTTTTTTACAAGATGCGTCAGCAGAAAACCTTCCCTCGCTCAGCGTCCCCTGCCACTCATCCCTACCAAATGAAAGATTTGGGATAAAATAAAATCTAAATTCAACGGGTATGCTTTTCCCCTCGAAAAATCGCCACAGAAAAAAAATCAGAAGATTTCAGAACGATGTGGTGCTGGATTCACAGTCATATTGACGGAAGTGTCAGAGGATGGGTATGCAGCAGTTGTAATACAAGCATCGGTAAGTTTTTAAAGAATAAAGGCAATTGGCACAAAATGCTTTTAACAATTCTATCTTAACCAAAACCGGTTGGTGTTCCCTCTTCCCATTCCGAACAGAGAAGTTAAGCCCACCCGGGTCCGATGGTATTAGGCTAAAACCTGAGAGAGCAGGTCGCTGCCAAATTTCTAAAAGAGCCTTCCGTGGAAACATGGGAGGCTTTTTTTTATTTTACACTAATGATTTTTTTGTTAGAATTTGGGAGATATTGAATTAATTTTCAGGCATTGAACGTATCCATCCCACTGCTGAACTGAACAAAAGTAATGATGATGAGACTATGTCCTCCATTCCAGTCTCAATGCGCTTTAATTTTTTCCGCAGAGGGCAAATGTTTTTAAAAGCCATTCCCTTCTGCTTTCCTCAAAGCCCTCCTTTGCGTTGCTCCGTTTCAGATGAAGAAATTGCTCTGTAAAAGCATACAAGATGTGAAAAAAGTTTTTACATTTGAGATGCTATTAGTGTAAACTATTTTTATTAACCTTAAAAACTTACAACCATGGCAAAAGGAATGATAATCTGGAAAGACCTTCCAACGACTAAAGCTAAAATGAAAATTTACACGGTGGAAGCAGGCGATTCTACCATGCTTGAAGAAGGCGACATTGTGGATGTAGCCAACTGGAACAACCAAGGCGAAACCCAGTTTGTTTCGGCAACGGTTTCAGACAAAACCGGCTACTTCGGTCTGTTTGAAACACCCATGGTGCAGCCGGCTGCACCTAATCCTGCGCCTCCACCCGGAACCATCAAGGGGCAAATAGTTATAAAGAATCCCGGACCGGGCAATGGCGGCAAAATTCTGTCGAATAACACGAATCCCAAAATCTGGTATGCTTATGCCTATAATAGCAATTATGTGGAAGGCGATTGCGTGTATTTCACGCTCAATGCCGGGATAGCAAATATCCAGGGGAAATTGAATTTCTGATTCAGGTTAGTATCAACATCGCACCTCTTCCATTTAGTTTTCTGCCGAAAGCGGAGAGGGTGGTATTTGGAGGGAATTCTGTTGAGGCAAGTTCCGCCTCAATCCCTCTATTCCGTATGTTTGTAGTTGCATTGCAATGTCCGTTCAGGTTTCCCATCTCACCAAGCTTTATGGCACACAGCGCGCAGTGGATGATATTTCATTCGTAGTACAAAAAGGGGAGGTGCTCGGCTTTTTAGGTCCGAATGGTGCGGGGAAAACCACCACCATGAAAATCATCACCGCC
>DATLYB010000450.1:0-2331 GCA_035575215.1 Chitinophagales bacterium | reverse complement strand
AGGTTGACCTGGTGCGTGGCTACAGCAGCAAAGAAACCATTGCACACTTTCTCAACTCCTCGCTTTCCAAACAGCAGATGAAGCAGGTGCGCGATGACGTAGTGAAAGAGCACACCAAGATGCTTTATGTTGCGCCAGAGTCGCTCACCAAAAAAGAAAATATCTTATTTCTCAAAGACGTGAAAATTTCATTTGTGGCGGTGGACGAAGCGCACTGCATCAGCGAATGGGGACATGATTTCCGCCCCGAATACAGGCGCATCCACGACATGATTGAGATGATAGGACAGCGCCCGCCCATCGTGGCGCTTACGGCAACGGCAACTCCGAAAGTGCAGTCCGACATCATTAAAACTCTGCACCTCGATAAGCCGAACATCTTCATTTCATCGTTTAACCGTCCTAATCTGGTGTATGAAATAAAACCAAAAGGTAAGAAAGAGAACGTGATGAAGTTCATCACCCAGTTTATCAGGGCGAATGCAGGCAAGTCGGGCATTATTTATGCCCTCAGCCGGAAGTCAACCGAAGAGATTGCCGAGTTTCTGAACGTGAACGGCATTAAAGCTGCCGCTTATCACGCGGGCATGGAGCAGCCGGTGCGCTCCAGGATTCAGGACCAGTTCATCATGGAAGAAATTGATGTGATTGTGGCTACCATTGCTTTCGGCATGGGCATTGACAAACCTGATGTGCGTTTCGTCATCCACTACAACATTCCCAAGAGCATTGAAAATTATTACCAGGAAACGGGACGTGCCGGACGTGACGGACTGGAAGGCAGGTGCATCGCATTCTATTCCCACAAAGACATTTACAAGCTGGAAAAATTTCTCCGCGATAAAAACCTGACGGAAAGGGAGATGGGGAGCCATTTGCTGACCGAAGTGATTGCATATTCGGAAACTCCGGTGTGCCGCAGAAAATTTCTGCTGCATTATTTCGGAGAGCTTTATGACAAGAAAAACTGCGGAGCCTGCGACAACTGCCTGAATCCCAAGGAAACCATCGAAGGCAAAGAGCATATATTGCTGGCACTGAAAACAATAGGGGCAGTGAGAGAAAATCACGGCATACAGGATATCGTGAATATCCTCATAGGAAAGAAAACACAGGAGATGGTGACGTTTGGATATACGGGGTTGGATGTATTCGGCAAAGGAGCCGAAAAAAGCGAGGTGTTCTGGAATTCGGTGATTCGCCAGGCGATGCTGATGAATCTGATTCGGAAGGATATCGAGCAGTATGGACTGCTGAAATTCACCCCTGAAGGGAGAAAGTTTCTCAGCAAGCCGTATTCCATCCATATCGCCCTCAATCATGATTTTGAACAACAAGCAGCCGAACAGGATGAGGAAGCCGATGAAGCCAAGCCGGGTGCCCTTGACCAGGCGCTGCTTCACCTGCTGAAAGAGCTTCGCAAGAAAGTGTCGAAAGAACAAAATCTGCCCCCGTATGTGATTTTTCAGGACCCGTCATTGGAAGACATGGCGACTCAGTATCCCATTACGATGGACGAGCTTGCCAACATCACGGGCGTCAGCAAAGGAAAGGCGCAGAAATACGGCAAGCCCTTCGTTGAATTGATTTCCAAATATGTGGAAGAAAATGAGATTGAACGCACCACTGACATGGTCGTGAAGAGTATCGTAAATAAAAGCGCCATCAAAGTGTACATTATCCAGAATATTGACAAAAAAATTCCGCTGGAAGACATCGCGCGCGGCAAGGGATTGAAGTTTGAAGACCTTCTCACCGAAATGAAGACCATCGTTGACAGTGGTACCAAGCTGCCCATTAACTACCATATTGACCAGGTGATTGACCCTGACCAGCAAGACCTTATTTACGAGTACTTCCGATCTTCGCACAGCGACTCGCTTGAAGAGGCCTACAAAGAACTGCAAAACGAAGGCGTAACGATGGAAGAGTTACGGCTGATGCAGATTAAGTTTTTGTCGGAAGTAGCGAATTGAAAATACTATCCCTGCTCTTTTCGTTTCTTTGCGTCTTTCAGGACATAGTGAGATATATGCATTTTATGCTGTCAGTATGTTTATTAGCAATTGTGATGCATGTTTCCGCCCAGTCGTCCCTGATTATTGATTCGCTTAAAAAATTTGAACGCGGGCTGGCGGAACTCAGCTTCCGCATTGTTAACGATTCTGCACAGGAACAGCGGGCGGATGCCTGCTTCAAATTCATCCCCAAACTGGTGGAAGCGCTGAAGATTCCCGGCTCTTTTGATTATCCGTTTGACTCGCTTGAAACCATCTCCATCGTGAAGCCGCCCGACAATACGTTCAGGATTTTCACCTGGCAGCTGCGCTG
>DATLYB010000449.1:0-3835 GCA_035575215.1 Chitinophagales bacterium | reverse complement strand
ATATCATGGCTGCCAGCACAATCAGCAGTGTTGAAACCACTGTGCTTAAAAAAACCTTCCCAAGAGTTAGGAAAAAATTGCTGAAGCTGAAGACTTCAAGATAAAAATAAACCAGATGGTGCAGCAGTATAAGCAATCCGGTGTAGGTGATAAACCAGATGTATCCCAGGCTCTGTAAGCCCGGCTGGTCAATGCTTTCGTAACTGCTTTTCGGAGTAAGAAAACTCAGGGCGGCAGGGCGGGCAAACGCCATGAATGCGCAGGCGGCAGCATGCATGCCCATGGAATTGGAAAATGCGTCCACCGTGATGCCTGTAAAAAAACCGATGAGGATAAGCAGCCACTGCTGTGTGGAAAAGGGAAACGTCATGATGAACAACGGATAGATGTATGGATTTACGTAATAGCCTAAACTGAGGTTGCTGATGACCAGCACCTGAACCAGAATAAGGGCGGCAAAACGCAAGCCGTGGACAAGAATAAGATTAATCACGATTCAGTTCCTCCAGTTCCCGCTGCTCCTTTTGAAGAAGATTGTTAACTACATAGGCATATTGCAGCGTTTCCAAATCAGATGACAGCCTGACTTTCACCGAATAGAAGCTGCCTCCCCCCGGAACCTCGAATTCCGAAATGACGCCCACCGGGATGTTTTCAGGGAAAATAGCAGAGAAGCCGCTGGTGATGATAGTGTCTCCCACGGCAAGGGGCAGGTATCCCGGAATGCCTGTTATTTCCGCTATGCGGGGGTTGCCTCCGCTCCACTGTAAGGTGCCGGGGTAGTTGAACCGCTTTACCTTGACACTGACGCGGCAATCTTTGTGAAGTACCGACATGGCAGTAGCGAAATTTTCCGAAACATTGTTTACAATGCCGGCTATTCCGGTTGCTGTGATTACGCCCATGTCACGCTGAATGCCCGCTTTCTTTCCCTTGTTAAGCGTGAGGTAGTTGGTTGCTTTGTTCGTGGTGAAGTTGATTACCTTGGCGGGAATGAATTGATACATTACCCGCATGGAATCATCGCACACATCAATGGACGACATCGTGTCGGAAACTCCATAGGTTCTCATTCTTAAAAAGGCATTTTCTTCCATCAGCTTCTCATTCACAATGCTGAGCTTGAGATATTCGCTGAACTTAAAGTACGTGTTCAGCATACTTCCGGTGATAATTCCCGCAGAATTCAGAAAACCCGTGCGCTGGTAAGAATGGTTCCTCACCACAAAAACCATTGAAATGGCTTCTGCCACAAGAAAGACAAAAACGTAATTGAACCGAATTACAAAAAGGAGAAGATTACGCATTCAAAAGTCATAGTTTAGAGTTTAGTGTCCGGAGTCTGGAGTTAGAGTTTCGAGTTCCACTGTAAACTACAAACCGTAAACTGTAAACCTTATTAGTTGTATTATGTCATCAGGAATGAAAACTTTCCGATGTTTTTCAAGGCAACACCGGTTCCGCGCACCACTGCCCTTAGCGGGTCTTCCGCCACGTGAACGGGAAGCTTCGTTTTTTGCGAAAGGCGCTTGTCCAAGCCTCTGATGAGCGCCCCCCCGCCCGTGAGGTAAACGCCCGTTTTGTAAATATCAGCAGCCAATTCAGGCGGGGTGATTTCCAATCCGCGCAGCACCGCCTCTTCGATTTTTGAAATTGACTTGTCCATGGCATGCGCCACTTCCGAATAGGAAACCATGATTTGCTTTGGAATTCCGGTCATCAGGTCTTTTCCGTTCACCGCATAATCCGGGGGCGGGTCGTCCAGTTCGGTGAGGGCTGAGCCTATGCTGATTTTTATTCGCTCAGCCGTGCGCTCGCCAATCATCATATTATGCTGCCTGCGCATGAAGTCAATGATGTCATTCGTAAAGGCATCGCCCGCAATGCGGATGGACTGGTCGCACACGATTCCGGAAAGCGAAATCACGGCTATTTCGGTGGTGCCGCCACCGATGTCAATCACCATGTTGCCGCGCGGCTCTTCCACGTCAATGCCGATGCCGATGGCGGCAGCCATTGGCTCAAAAATAAGCCACACTTCCCTTGCGCCCGCATGCTCGGCTGAATCCTTCACCGCTCTTTTTTCCACTTCGGTGATTCCCGAAGGAATGCAAATCACCATCGTGTAGGAAGGCGGAAACAGCGGAGGCTTTTTGTAAATCATTTTAATCAACTCGCGAATCATATCCTCGGCTGCACCGAAATCGGCTATAACACCGTCTTTCAGCGGGCGAATCGTTTCAATGGATGGATTGGTTTTTTCGTGCATCTGCACCGCCTTGTTCCCAACGGCAATCACCTTGTTGGTTTTTTTGTCTTTAGCCACAATGGAAGGCTCATCCACCACTACCTTGTCATCATGGATAATGAGCGTATTGGCAGTGCCGAGGTCAATGGCGATTTCCTGATTTAAAAAATTGAACAGCTTCATGGTGTTTTAAAAACGGTTTACAGTTAATTGTTAGCTTACGGAACTCTAAACCGTCAACAGTAAACCGTAAACTTCAACGTGCGGAATAATAGGCAAAATGCATAAACCTGACAATGGAATTTTCCCCATCAATGCCTGAAGTGTCTGAATCCTGTGAAAACCATTGCCATGTCGTGCCTGTTGCAGTAATCGATGGATTCGGTGTCACGCACTGAACCGCCAGGCTGTATCACCGCTTTGATTCCGGCTTTGTCTGCTATTTCAACACAATCAGGGAACGGGAAAAAGGCATCCGATGCCATAACCGCTCCGTTCAAATCAAATCCAAATGATTGCGCTTTCAGGATAGCCTGTTTCAGCGCATCCACCCGCGAAGTCTGCCCGCACCCCATCCCCACCAACTGCTTGTCTTTCACCAACGCAATTGCATTTGATTTCAGATGCTTCGCGATGCGGTTGGCAAATAATAAATCTTCGTTCTGTTTTTCAGTCGGATGCTTTTTGGTAACGGTTTTCAGGTTACCTGCAGTCTCCGATTTTTTATCGGTAGTTTGGGCAACCACCCCGTTAAGGATGCTTTTAAACTGCCATGCCGGGAGTTTCAGATTCTTGGTGCGCAGGATGATGCGGTTCTTTTTTGTTTTCAGCAGTGCCAGCGCAACAGGAACGTAATCGGGAGCGAGCAGTACTTCAAAGAAAATTTCATTGACGGCTCTTGCTGTTCCGATGTCAATTTTTTGATTGGTGATGACAATTCCACCGAAAGCGGAAACGGGGTCGCCCGCCAATGCCGCTTTCCAGGCTTCGGCTGCCGTACTGCGAGAAGCCACCCCGCACGCATTGGTGTGTTTGATGACTGCGAAGGTGGGTTCTGAAAATTCATGGATGAGGTTCACGGCAGCATCCACGTCAACGAGGTTATTGTAAGAAATTTCTTTGCCGTTGAGAATTTCGAAAACATCATGCAGGTTGCCGTAATAAATTCCCTTCTGGTGCGGATTTTCGCCATAACGGAGCGTTCTTCCGCTCAGATAGCTTTCCTTAAACGATTCAATTCCGTTATCCGAATTGAAGTACTTGAAAATATGCGTGTCATAGTCAGAGGTGATATTGAATGCTTTTGTAGCGAAAGCTTTTCGGTCGTTCAACTCCGTGCTGCCTTTTTTTTCTTTCAGCAGGGAAAGCAGTTCGCCATATTGTTCGCGCGCGGCAACTACCAGCACATCCTGGAAATTTTTTGCTGCTGCGCGTATGAGGCAAACGCCTCCGATATCAATTTTTTCGATGATTTCAGCCTCACCCACACCCTCTCCTGAGGCGAGGGCTTTCTGAAGGGTTTCCTGAAACGGATACAGGTCAACTATCACCAAATCTATCTCCGGGATTTCATACCTGTTCATTTCC
>DATLYB010000448.1:0-6631 GCA_035575215.1 Chitinophagales bacterium | reverse complement strand
TTGCCTGTTGAATTGTCAAAGAAAAGAATCTGATTTCCGCTAAGCGGATAGGCTACCGTGAAATTCGCCTGACAGTTGCTGTGGCACGGACCGGGCGTCCAGCTTGTAACGCCATTGCGCTTTTGCGCGATGCAGGCATTGTAGTAAGTCACGCTGTCACAGCCGCACACCGGGTCGTAGTTGAACGGGCAGGGGGTGGTATGACTGATGAGCGAAACATCAATACATCCGGGTATGTAGATGGAATCGCAGAAAATGTCATAGCATGTCAGATTAGTCCCGAATATTTTGAGACACACGTAATACCTTCCGGACTGTGCGTAATTATGAAGCGGATTTTTATCCGTTGAGGTGGTACCATCCCCGAAATCCCATTGCCAGTTTGTTGCAGGTCCTGTCGAGAGGTTGGTGAACTGAACGGTGTTGGTGTGAGGCGTCACCTGGAAGGAGAAATTCGCAGTGCATTGAGTGGTGTTCTGGCAGGGACCCATTGTCCATGCCGTTACCCCGTAACGATATTTTGCAACACAACTGTTGTAATAGGTGATGTTATCGCAGCCGCACACCGGTTCATAAACTGACGGGCAGGGGTAACTCTGGTCAATTAAAGCCGGGTCAATACAGCCCGGAGCGTGGAAGATAGTATCGCACCACGTTGAAAGGTAAACCGGACCTAACGGGGTTGTGGCGCAGCCGATAGTGAGGCATACCACATAAGTTCCCGGATGCGGGAAGTTATGAGACGGGTTCTGCTGGTTGGAAGTTGAGCCATCACCAAAATCCCAGTGCCAGCTTATGATGTTATTTCCTGTGGAGATGTCCGTAAAGAAAATTGTGGGCGGAATGATGCCATAGTTCCAGACAAACTTCGCCTGGCAGTTGCTTGTGCCACCGCAAGGACCGTTCGTCCAGCTTGTTACGCCATGATGATAGTACGCTACACATTTATTAGGATATGTCACCCCATCGCAGCCGCACACCGGGTCATAAATCTGAATGCAGGCTACGTTGGGGTTAATCAAGGAGGGGTCAAGGCAGGGCGAAATATGTCCTACCCGCACAGAATCACAAAACGTGGATGTACAAGAAGTGCCGTTTGAAAGGGGAACGGTGATGGTTAAGCACACGGAGTACACTCCGGCTGCCGGGAACGTGTGATGCGGATTGAGGTCGCTTGATGTGGTGCCATCGCCAAAATTCCAGTGAGAATAATAAAGCGTACCCGGTGATGGTGTTGACGTATTGGTGAACTGCCCGCTCAACGCATTCGGGTCAGGCTGGAAGGTGAAGGAAGCCTGGCATCCGCCCGTTCCACCGACCACCTCACACGCAGATTTCATGCATCCTGCAGCGTCAGTCACTGTCACGCAATACGTTCCGGGCTGCAGATTGCAAAGGACACTTCCGGTTGTACCGGTGTTCCAGGCATAAGTATAAGGAGGCGTTCCCCCGCTTGCTGATGCCATTAAACTCGGAAGTGGTCCCATGCAGGGGCCGGGTCCTATTGTCACCGATAAATTATTGCATCCGCTGATGGTTCCTACCTTCACTGAGTCGCACCATGTGCTTGTGCAAAAAATTCCGTTGGGTGTTGCTACGGAGATGGTAAGGCAAACGTAGTAAGTGCCGGGCTGAGGGAAAGTATGATGCGGGTCTTTGTCTGTTGAGGAGGTGCCATCACCAAAATTCCAATTGGAAGTAAATGGCATGGAGCTGTTGCTTCCGGTTGATGTATTAGTGAATTGCGCTCCTGTGCCATGCTGGTCAGGTGTGTATTGAAATGATGCCTGACATCCTTGATTCGGGCAGGGACCTGGCGTCCAATAGTTCACTCCCGCACATTGTGCAAAGCAACTGTTGCTGTAAGTAACTCCATCACAGCCGCATACCGGGTCATAAATCTGCGGACAGATGCACTGAACCGGAAGCGGTGATGGAGTGAGGCATGGCGCTCCCACTCTCACCGAGTCGCAGAACGTGCTGGTGCAGGCTGAGCCGCCAGCATTCGGAACGGTAATGGTGAGACACACATAATAAACACCCGGTGACTGATAGGTATGAACGGGATTGAAATCGCCTGACACGGTATTATCTCCGAAATCCCATGATGATGCAAAGTTTACTGGCTGTGGATTCGGCAAGGATGTATTGCTGAAATGAACGGCAAGCGAATGGGGGTCTGTCTGATAGGTAAATGAAGCCTGACAGCCCTGAGGCGGACATTGCCCGGAATAAGACCATGAGCCGGAAGTGACGCCATGATAATAATAGGCTTCGCAAGGTGAAGCATACGAGTTTCCATCGCATCCGCAGTAAACGCCCGGTATTCCCATTGCCACGCATACTATGGATGTGTCAATCACCGAGGGGTCAACGCAGGGATGATGTTGTCCTACTCTTACTGAATCGCAATGCGTATCAGTGCATACCACACCATTGGGAGTAATCACGCTGATTTTGAGGCAGACAAGATAGACGCCTGCCGCAGCGTAAGTGTGGTGGGGAGAATTGACTGTGGAAGTGGTGCCATCGCCAAAGTCCCAATCAGAAGTATAGGGCGCAGTGCCCGTGTTTCCGGTGGAGTGGTTGTTGAACTGCACGCCCAATCCCGTCTGGTCATAAGTGAATGTGAAGGAAGCGGTGCATCCCGGGTTCGGGCAAGCGCCTTGCGTCCAGGATGTAACTCCGTTGCACCGGGCAAAGCAATAGTTATCATAGGTAACGCCATTGCATCCGCAAACGGGTGAATAAATGAGCGGACACACACAATTCGGATTGATTGAGTTTGGGTCAATGCAGGGAACGTTGTGCCCCACCGTAACCGTTTTGCAAATCGTATCAATACATCCCAAGCCGCTGGCGGGAGCATGAAGGATAAGGCATACCGTGTAAGTGCCGGGTGATTGATAAACATGAAAGGGATTAAAATCAGCCGAAGTAGTGTTATCGCCAAAGTCCCAGTAAGTGGCGAAGGTGGCAGTGGTCACCAGCGAGTTATCGGTAAATTGAACTCCGAAACCGCTTGAATCAATGGTAAATGTAAAATTCGCCTGGCATCCGGGCCAAGTAGTTCCCACGGTGATAGTTTTACAATACGTGTCGGTGCAAACGGTTCCTGCGGTGGTGGGAACGGTAATCGTCAGGCATACGTGATAGGTCCCGGCATTCAAATAAGTATGTGCGGGGTTGATGTCGGCAGAGGTTGTGTTATCGCCAAAATCCCAGAAAGCAGAAAAATGGAGGTTGTTGTTTCCGGTAGAGGTATTGGTGAATTGAATGGCAAGCGTTAAGGGGTCAGTCTGGAAGGTGAAAGAAGCCTGGCATCCGCCCGTTCCCGGGCAAGCGCCCGGTGTCCATGACGTGACGCCATGATGATTATATGCCTCGCAATAATTCGGATACGTAACGCCATCGCAGCCGCACACCGGGTCATAAATTGTGGCGCAAGCGATATTTTGGTCAATCACCGAGGGGTCAATGCACGGTCGCTGCCCTGCCAGCACCGAATCACAATGCGTGTCAGTGCAAACGATTCCGTTGGGCGTGGTAACGGTAATTTTCAAACACACATAATACGGACCCGGATTCGCATATTGATGCGAAGGATTCATGTCATTGGAAGACGTGCCATCGCCAAAATCCCATGTGGAAGTGATGCCGGTGTTGTAGCTCGTGGATGTGTTGGTAAATTGAACAACGCCCGACTGGTTAACCTGAAAGTTAAATGACGCACTGCATGACAATGTCTGCGCGCCAAGGTGGAAACTCAAACAACATAATGCCGGTAACAGGATGAAGTGGAATATAGTCTTTTTCATGGTTATTGTGATTTTAGGGTGAAATGCAATTTTGAAATCACAACCCAAATATACGGCAGAGTGATTAGCCCCGACAAGGACAAAAAACAGCTTCTTCCAGAGAAGTTTTCGTCTTTTCCAGCACCTTCCGATTGGTTTAATCAGCAGATTAAAATCAAAGTATCTGAAATTCAATAGATTACGGCTCAGTCAATCCCCGGATGATTTATCCGTCTTCCTCATTTTCCGGAAATTTTGCTCATGAATTCCCGAAGAAAAAATCCAGAATAAGTTATGAGGGCAGAAGTGTGGTGGCTTTAGCCAATATTGAACTTCATTTTTTGCTAAAGCTAAATTGATTGCATTCCTTTTATCCGTCCGTTATCGGGACGGCAATGAAAACGCATCGGTAAGGTGGTTAATCCATAACCCACGTTAAATTATTTCTTCAGCGCATCCCGGATTTCAGTCAGCAGTTTTACCTCCATGGATGGTTCCGGGGGAACAGCCGGCTTGGCTTCCTCTTTCTTTTTAGCAGCGTTAATCGCTTTTATCATTATAAAAATCACAAAGGCAATGATGATAAAGTCCACCACGCTGCCCGCGAAGCTTCCCAACTTCACTCCCGGACCCACTTCAAGGGTTTTCCAATCGCTGCCTTCGGGAATCAGCGGATTAATAAGCGGCATCATGATATCGCCCACGAGAGAAGTAATGATTTTCCCGAAAGCACCGCCAATAATGATACCGACTGCCATGTCAACAACATTACCGCGCATGGCAAATTCTTTAAATTCTTTAATGAGGCTCATAAAAAAAGTTTTAGGGTTAAGAAATGTTTTTCAAAAAATCAAAGTCATTTGACTGTTTTCTGATTATCAAACTTGCAGGTGAGCCCAATGCCCAGCGCTTCCTTGAATTGAACTCTGTCATCCAAATCGGCAGGGTCGTCTTTGGCGGGAATCATGATTTCCTTATCATAAATCAGGCTGAGCGTCAGGCTGGCTGAAAGCCATTCGTTCACCTTAAAAAGAAATGCGGTTTCCCAATTCACATCCGCCATTCTGCTTTCGGAGGTTTCACCCGTGTAGTTGCTGAATAAATCCAGCTTTGAAATAATAGTGACATTCTTCACCACTTCTTTATTCAACTTGGCGGAAAGCAAGGCTCCAAAATCGAAGCGGTTTTTTTCTCCTTCGGGGTTATAGCCGATGATATTCCCCTGCGAGTCCAAAACGGGCACACCGGCTTCATTGCCATACGTTCCAACATTGGCTATATTCTGGTCTCTGATAAAGAGAATTCTTCCGGTGGCAGGCGAAATAAACAATGAGAAATAATCAAGGGGCTTCCAGTCAATTCCGAGCGCGAGTGTCAGATAGCCTGGTGCAGCCAATTTTGAAATCACCACCGAATCATTCGGGTAATTATAGCCGTTGGCAAACTGGCTTCTGAAATTTGCTAAAAAACTCAATGCCAGCGTCCTTTTTTTGTTGAAATCAAAGCCGTATTTCGACTCCATCTCCAGTTTGTCTTCATTTTTCCTTAAGCCAAATTCATCGGTTCTTATCAGCCCGAAAAGAAGATTGACGGTGTTGTTCCAGTGATGACGGTTGATGGCGTACCTGGTATTCAGCAAGCCTACCAGGGCAAAAGAAATTGAGTTATCACCTCCGGCAGCCCAATTGGTAAAACTCACCTGGTTGAACGTGGCAGAACCATATCCGTCAATTTTCCATTTGGATGTGTCTGCATTTTGTGCGTCTTGTGCTGAAGTGTCCAGGCTAATTATGAGCAGGGGCAATAAAAGAACCCGATTGGTATTCATCCGTAATCTTAAATAATTGCCCAAATATCTGGAAAATTGGCGGATAAGGAAATTAGTTTGGCTAAGAAGTATTTGAATACGACAACAACACACCCAACACCCATTTTTCACACCGCTCCCGCCTTAATCTCATCCACCACCGATGGGTCAAGCAAAGTAGTGGTGTCGCCAAGATTTTCGGTTTCTCCTTCGGCCACCTTTCTCAAAATCCTGCGCATGATTTTTCCGGAGCGTGTCTTAGGCAGGCCGCTCACAATTTGAATTTTATCGGGCTTGGCAATAGGTCCTATGATTTTTGCAACGGTATCAACAATTTCCTTTTTCAATTGATTTTGGTCTTGGGGAGGGTGCTCGCAAATCACATACGCGTAAATACCCCACCCTTTAATTGGGTGAGGAAACCCCACCACGGCTGATTCCACCACATTGGGATGCTGGTCAATGGCATTTTCAATTTCAGCAGTGCCCAGCAGATGTCCTGATACTTTAATCACGTCATCCACCCTGCCGGTGATGCGGTAGTATCCGTTTTCATCACGCCTGCAGCCATCGCCTGTAAAGTAGAGATTTTTGTAATGTAATTCCAAAAACGAAATGTCGAAATTTCCAAAAACGAAATGTCGAAATTTCAGCTTAAACAAAAGCTTTAAAGCTATGTCATTATGACAGAGGAAACGATACCCCATCCAATGAGGTTATAGCGTGACTGGAAAGGGTCGAATCTTTCCTAATTACGCAGGTTCCATCCGTTGCCACAGAAAGTTCTAAAATAGCAACAAAACCCAGCCCATGGTTCACACAAGCGCAATGTCTTCCAACTGCCGGTCGGTAACCAACTGGCAATTGGAAGAAAGGTTGATTGATTGTTCCGCTATTATTCAACTGCCCTTTAAATTCAATTTTATCAAGGATTCTGCGATAAGCGCATTTCGCTGATTGTGGTGATGTATAATAATTCTGCCAGCCGTTCAGCATATCAATATCTTCAATTACTTTCCAGGGGCTC
>DATLYB010000447.1:0-6559 GCA_035575215.1 Chitinophagales bacterium | reverse complement strand
TCCGCTCCCCGCTTGACATTCCCCTCATCCTTGCCGGAACCTTCGGTGAAATCCGTGTTTCGCATTTTCATTCCGGCATTGACATCAAAACCAACGGGAAAACAGGATTGCCGGTATATGCCGTTGCAAGCGGATTCGTTTCGCGAATAAAAATTTCAAAGACCGCTTACGGAAAAGCGCTCTACCTGGAACACCCGAATGGGTATACCACCGTGTATGCCCATCTGCAAAATTTCAGCGCCAGGATTGAACAATATATCCGCGAGGTGCAATACAAAAAGGAAAGCTTTGAAGTGGACGAATATCTTCCGGCCGGAGTGCTCACCGTTGAGCGGGGGGAAGTAGTTGCTTTTTCAGGTAACTCAGGCAGGTCGGCTGCCCCCCACCTGCATTTTGAGGTGCGCGATACAAAAACAGAGATGCCGCTGAACCCGCTTGCGTTTCTGACCAACGTGACGGATGCTGCTGCCCCGGTGCTGAGCGATTTGTTTCTTTACCCGATGAGTAAAAGCATCGGAAGATTTTTTCCGCAGAAGGAAAAAATCATAAAAAACAATGGAAGCTATGATTTGACTGAGGATACGTTGCGTGTGGGCTTTCGGAAAGTCGGGTTCGGAATCAACGCATACGATTTTGTAGATGGAAAAGCCAATCAAAACGGAATCTACGAACTGACGCTCAAGGCTGGCTGGAAAACCGTCTATCATTTTGCGATGAATACATTTTCATTCAGCGAAACACGCTACGTGCAATCGCACATGGATTATCAGGCCAAAGAAAAGAACGACATCACCGTGCATCGCTGCTACCGGCTGCCCGGAAATATTCTCCCGTTGTACGACACGGTGCTGAATTCGGGAATCGTTGAACTCGATTCTGAAAATCCCCGCAGCATGACTATTATTGCTAAAGACTTTTACGGCAACTCGTCTGAGCTGAATTTTTTCGTTCTGTATGACGCTTCCATTCCTCCGCCTGATTTTTCAGCATTCGTTTATGACACGGTTTTCGATTACCGTGACGACAACACATTTCAGACCGATGAGGTAAAGGTCTTTCTTCCCAAAAACGCGTGCTATGATTCTGTATTCTTCAACTATGAAAAGCTGAGCGAGCCGGATTCGGGAAGATTTTTTTCGTCCGTGCACCAAATTCACACCGAAGAGGAGCCCGCTCATCTTTATTTTAATCTGTACATCAAGCCTTTGGGTTTGCCCGAAAGCCTGAAAAGCAAGGCGCTTATTGTCCGTGGGACGGAAAATCCTGACAAGCCTGAACCGAAGGAATCAGTATGGGAAGGAAAATATCTCAAGGCGCGGACAAGAGATTTCGGCAGATATTATATTGTGGCGGATACGCTTCCTCCGAAAATCGAGCCGCTGAATATTTACAATAACAAGGTCGTTACCGCCCAATCTGCCATCCAAATAAAAATCACCGATAACCTTTCGGGAATCAAAAGCTATCGCGGCACCGTTGACGGCAAATGGATTCTGTTCGAGTATGATGAGAAAAATGATTTGCTCACCTATTTTTTCGACTGGCGTACGCCAGCGGGCGAACATAATCTTACCCTTTATGTCACCGATAATGCCGTCAACGAATCATACTTTCAAATAAAATTTACGAGATAAAAATGCAGCGTTTGTGGTTTATCGTTCATTGTTTGTAGTTTTAAACGTTCAGACATTATAACGACAAACCAGAAAACGACAACTTTTAAAACCATGGCAACACTGAAAGAAGGCGACAAAGCCCCGGTATTCAAAGCTAAAGACCAAAACGGCAACACCGTTTCCCTCAGCGATTTCAAGGGCAAGAAGGTGGTGCTGTATTTCTATCCGAAAGACGACACGCCCGGCTGCACGAAAGAAGCCTGCAGCTTCCGCGATAACTATTCTATGCTGAAGAAGAAAGGCTTTGAGGTGATTGGAGTGAGCGTTGACAATGAAAAGTCACATCAGAAATTCATTAAAAGATACAACCTGCCGTTCACGCTGCTTGCCGATGACGACAAAAAAATCGTGAACGATTATGGCGTGTGGGGCGAGAAAAGCTTTATGGGAAGAAAATACATGGGCACGTTCCGCACTACGTTCATCATCTCCGAACAAGGCAAGATTGAGAAAATCATTACAAAAGTGGACACCGAAAACTCAGCGCAGCAGGTGCTGGATGTGCTGGCTGGAAAGTGAAAAACATCATCTCATTGAATCCGCTTCTTCTCCGAATCGCCTTCCGCTATCTTGTTTCCAAAAAATCCACCAACGCCATCAACATCATCACTGCGGTGGCGATGGCAGGCATGGCGCTGGGCAGCATGGCGCTGATACTGGTGCTCTCGGTGTTCAACGGCTTCGAAGGATTGGTGGTGTCGCTGTATCAAGCATTCAATCCCGACATCATAGTGACCGTCCGGGAAGGTAAGGTTTTCACGCTTAACGATTCCACTATCCGGAGAATTTCAGGCGTGAACGGAGTTGAAAATATTTCAAAAGTTCTGGAGGAGAATGCGATTCTGAAATACAACGACCAGGAGTACATCGCCACCATTAAGGGAGTGGACAACCACTTTGAATCGGTAACGGAAGTAGGAGATAAAATAGTGGAAGGAAAATTTGTGCTGAGTGACCATGGGGTTAATTACGCTGTGGTTGGGGCGGGCGTGGCGGCAGCATTATCGGTGAATCTTGAAAATGACCTCAGCACGATTCAGGTGTATCTTCCCAGACGCGGAAAGGAAACGCTCTCGCTTGACCCATCGCAGGCGTTCATTAAAAAGAATATTACTCCCGCTGGCGTCTTCTCCATCCAGCAGGAGTTTGACAGCAAATACATTATCGCACCTCTGGATTTCGTGAGGGAACTGCTGAACTATGAAACGCAGATGTCTGCCATTGAAATCAAACTTAAGCCGGGCGCTGATGCACAACGCGTAAAAGCTCAACTCAAACAAATTCTGAATGATGGTTTCCTGGTGCAAGACCGGTACGAGCAAAATAAATTCCTCTACCGCGTGATGCGCACCGAGAAGTGGGCGGTGTATGCCATTCTTTCGTTAATCCTGGTGATTGCTGCCTTCAACATCATCGGCTCGCTTTCCATGCTGGTGATTGAAAAAACCAGGGACATCGCGATTCTGAAAACAATGGGCGCTGACAACGCCTTGATTCGGAAAATATTTTTACTGGAAGGGTTACTAACCTCGCTCATCGGAAGCTGTATCGGAGTTATTCTCGCAGTGGTGCTTTGCCTGATTCAGATTTATTTCAAAGTCATCAAGCTGGAAGGCAGCGGCACGTTTGTGATTGATGCGTATCCGGTTGAAATGCAGGCGCAGGATTTTCTGCTTGTGGCTGCAACGGTGGTGGCGATTGCCTTTGCCACTTCATGGCTCCCGGCACAGCGGGCGGCATCAAGGAGCGCGGTGATTATTCATGAGTAATCGGATTAATTTTGAAATCATCGGAATGATTACTGCCGCAGCAATCAAATTCAGCCGCCAATCTCTCTCCAACGAAACGCTTCTTGATTTATACAAGGCAATTCTGCTGCCCCGCAGAATCGAAGAAAAGATGCTGCTGCTGCTGCGGCAGGGAAGAATCAGCAAATGGTTTTCCGGCATCGGGCAGGAAGCCATTGCAGTGGGAGTAACGAAAGCATTGCATGATGATGAGTATGTACTTCCGCTTCACAGAAATTTAGGCGTGTTCACATCCCGCAACCTGCCATTGGAAAGGCTGTTCATGCAATGGCAGGGAAAGGAGAGGGGATTTTCAAAAGGAAGGGAACGTTCGTTCCATTTCGGAACCAATGAATACCATATCGTTGGGATGATTTCGCATCTCGGTCCGCAGTTGTGCGTGGCTAACGGAATTGCGTTATCACACAAGCTCAAGAATGAAAAGAAAATCACCGTAGCGTTTACCGGAGAAGGCGGCACCAGCGAAGGCGATTTTCATGAGGCGCTGAATGTCGCTTCCGTCTGGAAGCTGCCGGTGATTTTTATTATCGAAAACAACGGCTACGGCCTTTCAACGCCCGTCAGCGAACAATACAATTGCAAAAACCTGATTGACCGTGCGATTGGCTACGGGATGAAAGCCGCGCAGATTGACGGCAACAATATCCTTGAAGTTTACAATACCGTTTGCGGCATTGCCAATGAGATTCGAGAACAACCGGAGCCGTGGCTGGTGGAGTGCATGACGTTCCGCATGAGGGGACATGAGGAAGCTTCGGGCGTGAAATATGTGCCGAAGGAATTTTTTGAAGAATGGGGCAAGAAAGACCCGGTGAAAAATTATGAGCAATATCTTTTCGGGGAAGGCGTGTTGAATGGGCAGCTTCAGTTGGAAATCAAAGATTCCATTGATGAGCAAATTGAAAAAGCGTTGAAGATTGCATTTGATGAACCCGCTGTGACGCCCGATACCGAAAAAGAGCTTGCCGATGTGTACAAGCCGCACCGGCAGATAGTGATTGAACCTGCCGATTCCATAAAATCAGAGAAACGTTTTGTGGATGCTGTTTCCGAAGGCTTGCGGCTGGCAATGCGAAAGCATCCGAACTTGGTTTTGATGGGGCAGGATATTGCGGAGTATGGTGGCGTGTTCAAGGTCACTGAGAATTTTGTGCAGGAATTCGGAAAGGAGCGTGTGAGGAACACACCGCTCTGCGAATCGGCAATTATCGGAGCCGGACTGGGTTTGTCGGTAGGCGGAATGAAATCTGTGATTGAGATGCAATTCGCAGATTTTGTAACAAGCGGTTTTACTCAAGTGGTGAATAATCTGGCAAAGATTCATTACCGCTGGGGACAAAACGCGGATGTGGTCGTGCGGATGCCGACAGGCGCAGGCGTTGGTGCAGGACCGTTCCATTCGCAATCAAACGAAGCATGGTTTTTTCATACTCCGGGACTGAAGGTGGTGTATCCCTCTTTGCCTTACGATGCGAAGGGACTTATCCTCGCTTCCATTGAAGACCCCAATCCCGTGATGTTTTTCGAGCACAAGTTCTTATATCGCAGCATCAGCGAAGCAATCCCTGATGACTATTACACGGTTGAAATCGGGAAAGCGAAATTGCTGCAGGAAGGTGGGGATGTTTCGATTATCACCTATGGACTCGGAGTGCATTGGGCGCAAGAAGCATTGAAAGAGCAGCCAGATATTTCAGCCGACCTGCTTGACCTGCGAACGTTGCTGCCCCTGGATTATGAAGCAATCGCAATTACCGTGAAAAAAACCGGGCGTGTGATTGTGCTCCATGAAGATACGCTCACGGGCGGCATCGGAGCCGAAATTGCCGCATGGATTAGCGAACACTGCTTTCAATATCTTGACGCGCCCGTTGTTCGTTCAGCAAGTCTCGATACGCCTGTACCCTTCGCCACAACACTTGAGTGGAATTTCCTGCCGAAAGAAAGATTTAAGAAGCAGTTGAAAGAACTTTTAGAGTTCTGATTTAGAAAGAAGCTTCGCCTCCACTTCGAATCTTAGCGGTAATGCCTGGGGTCGGATAAGCAGATGCAGCCTCTGAAAAATTCCATAAGGATGATACAGGATGAAATCAATACACTAACTTTTCCTATCTTTCGTTGCTCTTTATCCAGTGTGAAAAAAATTTTTTCCATATTCGTTTCACTCCTCTTTCTGTTCAGCACCATCAATCTGAACGTTGTCAGCCATTACTGTGGCGGCAGGCTGGTGGAAACAAAGCTCATTACCGGCAATGGCTCTGCCTCCTGCGGCATGGAAGACGACCCAGCTCTGTGTGAAAACTATCCCGGAACGGCTTGGTCGAAAAACTGCTGCGAAGACGACTGGCATCAAATAGCCATCAAGGATGATTACACCGCTGCAGGCAATCATAAAGTCCAGCCTGACAAATCACAGGTCGTTGCATTAAGTTCATTGCCGCGGGTAATCGGCTCGCAGGTTGCAGCGGCATGCTTCATCACCGCCCGTTACAAATCACCCCCCGGCAGTCACGCGGTCTTTCTTCCCTTCATCCAGGTTTTTCTCGTCTGAAATTAGAGTTACTTTCTCCGCTCTCTGAATTTTTTATTCTTCGGGAGCAATTCTGCTTTTGACCGTAAGCAAATTTTTTTGAAATCAATTTCAAAATTTCAAAATCAAAATTCTCAAAAACATGAAAACACAAAATTTTTTTCCTGTTCTCTTATTCTCCGTGTTTGCTTTCATTTCCATTTTTTTCCCGTCATGCAAGGACGATGGCGTACATGACGATTCCCTCAACATCAATTACCCCGCAGCTTTTGTCGTCAATGGCAAGAGTAACAATATACAGGTGATTGAACTCTCATCCAACACCGTCAAAGAAACCATTGACCTGATGGGCGCCACTTTCCCGCATCATGTTTACCTCAGCCCCGACAAAAGTTTAATGGCAGTGGCAATCACAGCTACGGACTTGACCGGTGGACATGGCGGGCATGGCGGGGGTTCCGGGAATTACATGGTGCATATTATCAATACCGTCACGGGTGCGCACGAGCACGAGCTGATGTGCGCCAAAATGCCGCACAACGCGG
>DATLYB010000446.1:0-4112 GCA_035575215.1 Chitinophagales bacterium | reverse complement strand
CCAGATACCCATTGCCACTACGCTTCTTTCCTGTGTATTTTTCTTCATCATCTTCCGCCACTGGCAAACAAAAAAACAAGCCATCTACCTGCTGTGGTGGACGATAGGCATTCTCACCTACGGCTTAGGCACGCTCACCGAGAGCCTCACCACCCTTTTCGGGTGGAATATCTTGGTCTTCAAAAGCTGGTACATCACAGGAGCATTGCTGGGCGGCTTCCCGCTCGCGCAGGGAACAGTTTACCTTCTGATGAACAAAAAGGCGGCTCACACGCTGACTGTTATCACTATGCTCTATATCATGACGGCTTCGGTGTTTGTAATTCTCTCTCCCGTTAATTATGAGATGGTCGAAACAAGCAGGCTCACCGGCAAGGCGCTGCAGTGGAAAGAAGTGCGGTTGTTTTCTCCTCTCATCAATCTGTATTCCGTCATTTTCTTAATCGGGGGAGCAATTTACTCCGCATGGATTTATCGAAAAGCACAATCATCTTCGGCAAGAATGTGGGGCAACGTATGGATAGCCCTTGGAGCAATTTTGCCGGGAATCGGTGGCTCCTTTACCCGCTTCGGATATACCGAGGTTCTTTATGTAACCGAATTAATCGGGCTAATCCTCATATTCTGCGGATACATCATTATCCGTTATGACCGCTCTGTTTCAATTCATCGCCCGCAGCAATCTTGAATCTAACAGCTCGCGGCAATTTCTTTAGCCGTCTTCCGGCTATGCTCAAGAATAATTTGGATGGATGTTTTACATGGAGAATACACCTCAGAATCGAGTTTCATAACCACCTCCTGAAAAGCCTCGAATTCCTCTTTCAGCTTCCAATTAGCGTTCAGTTCATCAGCCAGGAAATCGTTTTCCCATTGGCTGGTTTCACCGTAAAGATTTTTCACAAGCAGATTCCGCGTAGAAGTGTGTTTCATGATTAGTACATTTTGGTTAACAATATCTATTAAAAAAGACACAACGTAAACGGGAATAGTCAGTTTATTATTGCGTGAGGTAAAAGATTTAATAAAACAAAACGCCTCTCCCGGTCACCCATTACCCGGAAGAGGCGGTCATGAAAAGTATCCTTAAATAAAGAGTCTTTAGAGACTTATTTGTTTCTCTGCTATAAGTTTTCTCAGGTTTATTAATGCATACCGCATTCTGCCTAAGGCAGTATTGATGCTTACATTGGTTATCTCTGCAATTTCCTTAAAGCTTTTGTCATGGAAATGACGCAACACCACTACCTCCCGCTGTTCGTCAGGAAGATGAGCAAGCAGTTTTCTCACTATATCATAGGTTTCTTCGCGCGTCACCTTATCCTGAGCATTTTCGTCTGCAAATTTCAGAACGTTGAAGATGTCAAAGCCTTCGCTGGTCGTTACTTTGGGTGTGCGTTTTGTTTTGCGGTAATGGTCAATGCAAAGATTATGCGCAATACGCATTACCCACGGCAGAAATTTACCTTCCTCATTATATTGCCCGCTGCGCAATGTATTCACAACTTTAATATAGGTTTCCTGAAACAAGTCTTCGGCTAGATACCTGTCGCGCACAAACATGATAATGGCTGTGAAAACTTTTTCCTTATGCCTTTCAACAAGGCATTGAAGTGCGGCTTCGTCACCTGAAATGTATTGGCTGACTAACGCCTGGTCGGGAAGACTGGTCCTAATCATAAACTGACTTTTTGTGGTTAAACAACTCGAATTTTTCTCTAAGCCGAATGGTGACACTTCCCTAAAGCCAACAATCTTGCCAATTGCCAAATACCCTCTGTAACGTGGTTTTTAGCGGATTTGCCGGTCCTGGAAGCCTTAAAAATGTGCAGATTTTTGAACAGCCCTGTATAGCAGGAATGACACTCTTCAACATCTTAATCGCACAACCCGAGCTTGGGAGAATCAATTTCCTGCTGATTGGTACAAGCGAACTGAAAGCAGCTTTGGCAGTTACCCTGCCGCGATGTACAGTAAACTTGAACCTTCTTCACCAGAAATAGACTTGGAAGAGTCTCACGAAAAGTTGCCTTAATTTCGTTCACGCTTTTTTATGCTGGTGAAGGAAGTAACAACGGCTGCAAAGCCTTTGACAGACCTCAACCCGCGCGATTATATCCTCATCAGGGGCGCGCGTACGCACAACCTCAAAAACATTGATGTGGCCATTCCACGCAACAGGCTGGTGGTCATCACAGGCGTCTCCGGTTCGGGAAAATCTTCGCTCACCATTGACACCCTGTATGCCGAAGGGCAGAGGCGCTATGTGGAAAGTCTTTCCGCCTATGCCCGGCAGTTTCTGATGCGCATGAACAAGCCGGATGTGGATTACATCAAAGGCATCTGCCCCGCCCTGGCCATCGAGCAGAAGGTGAGCACCCGCTCCACCCGCTCCACGGTCGGCTCGCTCACCGAGATTTACGATTACCTGCGACTGCTGTATGCCAGAATCGGAAAAACCGTTTCGCCTGTTTCGGGCGGAGAGGTGAAAAAACATGATGTAAGCGATGTGCTCAATTACATCCTTTCACTGAACGATGATACCCGCGTGTTGATTCTTGTCGCGCTGCAGCAGCGCAGGGAGGTTCCGCTGAAAAAAGAGCTGGAACTGCTGATTCAAAAAGGCTTCACCCGCATCCACAGCAATGGCGTCACATACAAGATTGAGGAGTGTCTGGATGATAAAAATACATTGAAAGAGCTGTCATCCACCGGACAATTGGAAATCCTGATTGACCGCGTAGCGGTGAAGCATCATGATGAAGAGCTGAATCACCGCATCTCCGATTCGGTGAGCACCGCTTTCTTTGAGGGGCATGGCGAGTGTGTGATAGAAACCGCAGACAACAGCCGTAGGCGGAGAGCATTCAACAACCGCTTCGAGCTGGACGGGCTCAAATTTGAAGAGCCGACACCCCATTTCTTCAACTTCAACAATCCTTACGGGGCATGCCGCACCTGCGAAGGATTCGGCTCGGTGATTGGAATTGACGAAGACTTGGTGGTTCCCGATAAAAATCTTTCGGTGTATGAAGGCGCCATCGCCTGCTGGCGCGGGGAGAAGATGAGTGAATGGCGCGACCAGCTGGTGATGAACGCCCTGAAATTCGATTTCCCCATTCATCGCTCTTACAAGCACCTGACAAGGCAGGAAAAGCAGCTTCTCTGGAACGGCAATGAATACTTTAAGGGAATCAACGACTTTTTTCAGTATCTGGAATCGAAGAGCTACAAGATTCAGTACCGGGTGATGCTGTCGCGCTACCGCGGGCGCACGAGGTGCCCCGACTGCGAAGGCTCCCGCCTGCGGAAAGATGCGGCTTACGTGAAAATCAACGGCAAGTCTATCTCCGAACTGCTGATGATGCAGGTGTCGGATGTGCACGCTTTTTTCAAAAACATTCAGCTTACCGCCCATGAGCAGAAAATTGCTAAGCGCCTGCTGGTGGAAATAACAAACCGCCTGGCTTTGATGGAAGACGTGGGACTGAGCTACCTTACGCTCAACCGCCTCTCCGGCACGCTGTCGGGCGGAGAGACGCAGCGCATCAACCTCACCAGCTCGCTGGGCAGCAACCTCACCGATTCGCTTTATATTTTGGATGAGCCCAGCGTGGGACTTCATCCCCGCGACACCCATCGCCTGCTGAAAGTTTTAAAAGCATTGCGCGACCTTGGCAACACCGTAGTGGTGGTGGAGCATGAGGAAGAAATCATCCGCGAGGCGGATTACCTTATTGACCTCGGTCCGCTGGCGGGAACCAATGGCGGTGAGGTGGTTTACCAGGGAACGCTGAACGATGTTGCGCGCTCCAGCAAGAGCCTGACGGGCGCATATATGAGCGGTAAAATGAAAATTGACGTTCCCCCCAGGCGAAGAAAAAGCAGCCTGTTCATCGAGGTGGTGGGCGCATCGCAGCATAACCTGAAAGACATCCATGTGAAATTTCCGCTCAACACACTCACGGCAGTTTCAGGCGTGAGCGGTTCGGGAAAAACCACGCTCGTTAAGCAAATACTGTATCCCGCCCTGCATCTTGAATATGGCGGCTACGGCATCAAGCCCGGTGCGTTCAGGGAACTGAAAGGCGACATCCGCGCCATCCGGCACG
>DATLYB010000445.1:0-6525 GCA_035575215.1 Chitinophagales bacterium | reverse complement strand
TGACCGCCTTCCTGCGGTCTGCGAGCAGCTTGCCCTCAAAGGCACGCGCATCATCATTGCCGGACTCGACCTTGACTTCAAGGGGCATCCTTTCGGACCCCTGCCGCATCTGCTCGCCATTGCCGAATACATCACCAAGCTGCACGCCATCTGCGTGGTATGCGGCAGCATCGCATCGCGCTCATTCCGCAAAGTTGAATCATCTGACAGGGTGATGTTAGGCGAGATGGATATTTACGAGCCGCGTTGCAGGGTATGCTTTGAGAAGGGCAGGGAAGAGCGGGAAACGGGTGCGCCCGGATAGGATTGCTGTGTCAGGTTTTTGTGCCCCTAACAGCGCATAAACCGTAAACACCTTATGATTGAAAGAAAGTTACCAGCAGTTTGTTTACTTCTTCCATGCTGATGTTTTGCTCCAGCTTCCCGTTGCGGGCGCAGGAGATTTGACCGTTTTCTTCCGATACTACTAATGCCATGGCATCGCTGTGTTCGGTGATGCCTACGGTGGCGCGATGCCGCAGTCCGAGCCTGGAAGGCAAATCGGGATTATCAGAAACCGGCAGCACGCAGCCCGCAGCAATGATTTTCATTTCAGCGATGATTACCGCACCGTCATGCAGCGGACTGTTCTTTTCAAAAATGCTCTCCAGCAGTTTGGAAGAGATGACCCCCTCGATGAGCACGCCTGTGTTGGCGTAGAACTGAAGCCGGGAAGTAACCGACAGCACAATAATCGCGCCCGTCTTGCTCTGGCTGAGATTTCCCAGAGCGGTGGCGATTTCACGCGCATTCTGCTCAATCACCGGGGCTCTTTTTTCCCGTGAAAAAATATTTCGCATCAAGCTGCCAAACCGGCTGGGGTTGCTTTCCCTGCCGATAAACAGCAAAAATTTTCTCACTTCCGGCTGAAACACTATCAGCAGCGCTATGACGCCCACGTCAATGAACTTGCCGATGATGCCTTGAAGCAATTCCATTTCGAGCGCCCTCACTGAAAACCAAATGAGATAGACCAGCAGCATCCCGATGAAGATGTTGAAGGCGAGGCTGCCTTTCAGCAGCCGGTAAACCATGTAGATGAGCAGCGCTACGAGCACCGCGTCAACCAGGTCAATAAAGTCAAGCTCAAGGAATCCTATTTTGAATGCGAGAAATAAGTTGGAAGTCGGAAGCTGGAAGTTGGAAGTTTGGAGTGCAAAGTTTAAAGTTGTTTGAACCGGCTCTTCAGCGAAGCCGGATAAAAAAGAAGTAAGATATTTTGCCGCTATTGACATCAAGCTTTTGGAACTTTGAACATTAAACTGAGTTTTACAACCTCCTTTGCCTCTTTTACATCATGCACGCGCAGGATGTCAGCTCCTTTCAGCAGTGCAATACCATGAAGGGCGGTGGTCCCGTTCAATGCCTCTGCCGGTTTCACGTTCAGGGCTTTGCAAATCATGGATTTTCTTGAAATTCCAGCCATCACCGGCAGCCCGAAAATCTGAAGGTCGTGTAAATTTCTCAAAATCTCATAATTATGCTCTAATGTTTTTCCGAAACCGAATCCCGGGTCAAGAATAATGTCTTTAATTCCAAACTGTTTGAGGCGATTCATCTTTTCCACAAAAAAGCCGGTGATTTCCGTCATCACGTCAGTGTAAGCCGGATTTTTCTGCATCGTTTCCGGGATGCCTTTCATGTGCATGAGGACATAAGGAACGTTCAGCCGGCTCACCGTTTCAAATAAATTTTCATCAAAAGCTCCCGCTGAAATGTCGTTGATGAGGGAGGCACCTTCTTCCACCGCAGCCCTTGCCACCGAAGCCCTGAACGTGTCAACGGAAATGACAGCGTCAGGAAACCGCTTCATAATTATTTCCACTGCCGGAATCACCCGCTGCCTTTCGGTTTTCTCGCTAATCAGTTTGGCTCCGGGTCGTGTTGACACCCCCCCCACGTCAATGAAGTCAGCGCCTTCTTCCAACATCGTTTCAACACGATGAAGGATTTCTTTCCGCGTGGTATAGCTGCCGCCATCGTAAAATGAATCGGGTGTGATATTCAGGATGCCCATGACCTTCGGAGTGGATAAGTCCACAAGCCTTCCGCGGCAGTTGAGCGTCCGTTTTTTGCAAAAAGAATTATTTTTAACAAACATATCCGCTCAGCTGGTTCAAAAGCAAAAAAAGTTTAAAAAGAGTGAAATCGGGAAACGGGTACTCGATTTTTACCAATGAAATGGCTTATTTCACCGAAACTAAATTAGATATTAAGTTGAGAAATGATACGCTAAGCCGGTATGACCGCATTATTGCCGAGTGCCGTGAAATCTTCCGAAATAAAACGCACGACTACGGCACTGCCTGGCGGGTGCTGCGTCCGTCATCGCTGACCGACCAAATTTATATCAAAGCCAGGCGCATAAAAACCATCGAGGAGAAAGGCACGCAAAAGGTAGGGGATACCATCGCTGACGAATTCAAAGGCATTATTAACTACAGCCTCATTGCCCTGATACAACTGGAATTAAGCGGGGACGTGGAAGAAAATCTCAGCGAGGAGGACGCTCTGAAGCTGTTCGACAAAAAGGCGGGCGAAACCCGTCAGCTGATGCTCGAAAAAAACCATGACTATGGCGAAGCCTGGCGCGATATGCGGCATACTTCATTCACCGACATGGTGATGATGAAATTGATGCGCCTCAGGCAGATTGAGGACAACAACGGAATGACGCGTATCTCCGAAGGCGCTGACTCGCATTATAAAGACATTATCAACTATTCGGTGTTCGCCTTGATAAAATTGTCTGAACAAAAACAAAATGCATGACGCTGACACTCTACAACCTGTTTGCCATCATCGGGGCTGTGGCAATAGTCCTCACGGGCATCCGGTATCTTTTGGAAAAGCCGCTGAGCATCCGGGTTTCATTCATTCAGAATTTCATCGGACTTTTTTTCATCTTTTCCGGCTTCGTGAAAGCCGTTGACCCGATGGGCACTGCTTACAAGATTGAAGAATACTTTGTGGAATTCGGATTCTCGTTTCTGGAACATTATGCGCTGGCGTTTTCCGTGGTGACCATCGTGATGGAAATAGTTCTTGGTATCACCCTGCTGCTGGGTTATCAGAAAAATCTAACCGCCTCGCTGCTGCTCCTGCTGATAGTGTTTTTTACGTTCCTTACCGGCTACTCTACCATCACCGGCAAAGTGACCGACTGCGGATGCTTCGGTGATTTTTTGAAAATCAAGCCTTCGGAATCATTTGCAAAAGATATACTCTTGTCAGTTTTGATTGTATTTCTTTTCGTAAAGAGAAAGTATATCGAAGAGGTGCGGAAAATAATTGCCGCGCCTGTGGCGGCTGTTTCCATTATCGCCTTCACGCTTTTCTGTTTCCGCAACTTTGCATGGAACGAGCCGCTGTTCGATTTCCGCCCGTACAAAGTCGGCAACTACCTGCCGGATATGTTTAAAGAAGTTCCTGACAAGGTGGAATACGCCTGGGTTTACAAAGACAAAGCCAGCGGGGAGGTGAAAGAATTTTCAAATGATGATTTCATGAAACTCAACAGCGAACCGGGGTTCAAAGACAAATATGAATTCGTTGACCGTAAAATCGCAAAAGTGCTGCAGGAAGGCATCCCCGCCAAAGCCGCCTCGTTCCAAATTATCAATGATAATGGCGATGATATTTTTGAAGACGTCATTTACCATCCCGATTACCAATTGATTGTAGTGGCGTATGACCTGGATAAAACATGCGCGAAGTCGTTTCCTCAAAAAATCAATCCCCTCGCGGAGGCAAGCGAAAAAGCCGGAATTCAATTTTTTGCGCTGACGGCATCCGCTCCGGAAAAGCGCGAGGCGTTCCGTCACGAAAACCAAACTGCTTTTCCGTTCTATGAAGCGGATGCAACCCCGTTAAAAACTATTTTGCGTTCCAATCCTGGTCTGCTGCTGCTGAAAGACGGCACGGTAAAAGGCAAATGGCATCATCATCATCTGCCGTCATTTGAAGAGCTGAAGAGAGATTATTTAAAATGAAGCCTCGCTTCGTCTTCCGGACTGACCGGAGGAGTACAAAGGTCAGGACTTGAATTAAACAGTGCTTCACTACATCCTCAAACGAATCGGTTACGGACTGCTTGTTTTAGTGGGAGTCGTCCTCATCATCTTTTTTCTTTTCAATGTGCTGCCGGTCAATTCCGCGCGGCTCACGCTCGGTCAACGTGCAGATGTTTCATCTGTTGAAGCAATTGAAAAGGAGTTAGGGCTGAATCTCCCGCTTCATAAGCGTCTTTGGAAATACATCGGTGAACTTTCCCCGCTTTGGATTCACGAAAATTCCGAAGAGGCAAAGGCAAGATATGATTATACTATTTTGCTGAAATTCTCTTCATCTGCATTAACGCTGAAGGTTCCCTACTTGGGACGCTCGTACCAGACCAGGCGGCTCGTCTCTGAAATTCTTGCTGAAAAAATCCCCCCCACTGTCATCCTTGCGCTCACCGCGATGCTTATTGCAACGCTCCTCGGCATCATCATGGGGATTTTTGCCGCGATTCACCACAACCGTTTTTGGGACAACGTGATGACCTCCGTGTCAGTGCTCGGCATTTCACAGCCATCGTATTTCGCTGGTATCATTCTCGCGCTGCTGTTCGGGTATCTGTGGCATGATTTCACGGGTCTGAATCATGTCGGCTCGCTGTTCGAACTGAATGACTATGGCGACAGCGTAATTGTCTGGAAAAATCTGGTGCTGCCGGCAATTGCCCTCGGCATACGCCCTGTTGCCATCATCACGCAATTGACGCGCAGTTCGATGCTCGATGTGCTTTCACAGGATTACATCCGCACCGCCCGCGCGAAAGGGCTGTCGTTCAGCAAAATTCTGTTCAAGCACTCTCTTCGTAACGCGCTGAACCCGGTGGTCACTTCCGTTTCAGGCTGGCTGGCTGCGCTGCTTGCCGGAGCGTATTTTGTTGAAATTATCTTTGACTTCAAGGGACTGGGCTACGAAACCGTGAAGGCTTTGCTGAATTTTGATTTTCCGGTAGTAATGGGCTCGGTGCTTTTCACCGCCACTACCTTTGTGGTGATTAACATGCTGACCGATGTGGTGTATGCCTTCCTTGACCCGCGGATTTCGGTGAAGACAGCATGAAAGTAAGCTGTTGACTTTATCAAGCCATGAACATCAACACCCGCATCTTCCTCATCGGTTTAATGGGCAGCGGAAAAACCTTTTGGGGAGAAAAAATCGCCAGGCTGCTTGGATGGAAGTTCATTGACCTGGACAGCTACATTGAAGAACGGGAAAAAAAGTCTATCCCGGAAATTTTCGAACGCTTTGGCGAAAATCATTTCCGGAATCTTGAAACCAAATACCTGCACGAACTTGGTTCGCTCAACAAGATTGTTGTCGCTGCCGGAGGCGGTACTCCTTGTTTTAATAATAATATGGAATGGATGAATCAATCAGGAGAAACTTATTTCCTGAAAATATCTCCTGAAACCGCTGCCGGCAGGTTAAAAAATCAAATCAGCACCAGACCGCTTCTCCGGGGGAAAAATCACGAAGAACTCATCTTGTTTCTCACGAAACAATTAAAAGAGCGGGAGCAGTATTATCGAATGGCGAAGCATATTGTGGATGGGGAAAAGCTTGATGATGAAAAGGGATGACCCAAAGACCTTCACGAGAGATAAACCGCATCGCCCTTCCCGTTGAATTCCACCGTCACCAGTTCTTTCATGGTGGTTGAAAGGCTCAAGCCGACATAGTCAGCGCACACCGGAAATAATTTGTGCTTGCGGTCAACCAGCACTACCGTTTCAATTTTTTTGGGCAGGCAGGGGAGGAGAGGCTGCATGGCATAGCAAAGCGTTCTGCCGGTGTTGCCCACATCGTCAACCAGCAGCACCACTTTGCCGCTGATGTCTTTTGGTTCGAAATCGTATTTCAGCTCCGACCTGTTTGGATTTTTTTTATCCAGCGAAATCCAGTTCAGCGAAATCTTAATGGAAGAAATCGTCTTCAGGCTGTCGTGCAGCTTTTTCGCCAGCGTGAAGCCTTTGTCTTTTATGCCGATGAGGTGCAGTTCCTTCTCGTCATAATTGTTCTCCAATATCTCATAGCTGATGCGCTTGATTTTCTGCTGGATGTCATCGTGTGTCAGGATGAGGGTGCTTTTGTCAGACATTTGATTTCAGGCAAATTGGATACACCAAATAAAAAAAGAAATGAAAGGGTTCATACCCTGCCTTATGCTCATTGCTTAATAAACCACAATCTTTCCCGAAAGCAGCGGTTTGCTTTCGTTCAGCAAACGATAGAAGAAAACTCCTGAATCGTTGACCGGAAAGCGGTAAAGCATCGTTCCGGATTTTTCCTTCACTGCAATCTCATCGATTTTCTGTCCCAGCAGGTTGGTAATTTCAATGGAAACATTTCCAGCCAGGGGGGCTTCAAAGTCGTAAACGATTTTGCATTGCTTGCGGAAAAAATTCGGAATGAAAGCAAGCCTGATGTGGG
>DATLYB010000444.1:0-2479 GCA_035575215.1 Chitinophagales bacterium | reverse complement strand
AGGCTCCTTCATCGGAAAAGCAGTGAAAGAGTAACAACCCTGCACACCTGCAGCAAAGGGAAGCTGCCGGGAAGAAACTCCGGCAGTTCCGTTTTTAATCCAAACAAAAAAAATGTACATCAAGAAATTTTAGGTTGTTATATGCAAGCTAAAATCTCTCCCATTTTTGATTTTTCCGATAACCTTCGCCTTTATCGAAAAGCTTTATGAGAAGAAGCCCTGCCATGAATCCTCCGAGGTGGGCGGCATAAGCCACGCCTGTTTCTTCACCTCCAAGCATTCCTAAACCGCTGATGATTTGAAAGAGAATCCAAAAACCGAGTGCCACGATGGCGGGCACGGTGGTGACAAAACGGAAAAGCAGCACGTGAACCCGGTTACGGGGAAACAGCACAAGGTAGCCGCCCAGGACTCCGGAAATAGCACCAGATGCTCCAAGGCTGGGTACCAGCGGGTTTTGCCCGATGGCATACGTGGTGAATACATGGCTGAGGGATGCAAGAATACCGGTAAGCAGATAAAAGACAAGATAACGTTTGTGACCGAGGCGGTTTTCAATATTGTCGCCAAAGATGAAAAGGTAAAGCATATTGCCGATGATGTGGGCAAAGCCTCCGTGCATAAACATGGAGGTAAGCAGCGTGAGCCAGACAGGAATGGGTGTAGGCTGCAATCCCGGCATGCGGAATGATTGCCCGGTGAGCGGGTCGCTGACAATTTCGGAAGGCGTTATAATATCTTGTCCCGATATAATTTCCGCTGGAACAGTAGAGAATGCATAAGTGAATTCGATGTTACTTCCGCCTTGCTGCAGCAAAATGAACACAAGAACATTGATTAGGATGAAAATATAATTGACATAGGGTGTAAGCACTCTCCCTGTATTATCATCACCGAGTGGAATCACGCATGCAAAGTAAGCCGGTTTTGGATAGTTTTAAAACCTCACGCGAGATGCAAAGTTTCACAAATACTGCGCGGGAATAAAATCAATCCTCAGCGTGGAAATGAGCTAATGAACCCTGGTAGCAACAAGCTGATTTTCAGGGTGCAAAATGAACGTTAGTTAGAAGAAGAATTTCCTTAAACGACTAATTCTAATTATCTTCATTCCAACTTCCATCCCCCGCATCACAATGCCCGTACGACATTCTTTAATTTTTCTCTCGTTCGTTATCCATCTCTCCCTTCATCTCTGCGCCTCCATCACGGCTTCTGCACAAACACTGATTCCCATTCCCGACACTCTTTCGGGCAACACATTGCTTTTAACCATTGACGACAGCGTCACGCAATTTTTCACCGGATATAACACCGCTACCATCGGATACAATGGAAGTTATTTAGGACCCACACTCATTCTTCGGCAGGGCGACAGCGTCACGCTGCACGTGCGTAATGCCTTGGACGATACCACGACCACGCACTGGCACGGCTTGCACGTAAGCCCCATGAACGATGGCGGTCCGCATTCGCTTATTCTGCCCGGACAAACGTGGATGCCGCATTTCACAGTAATGGACAAAGCCGCTACCTATTGGTATCATCCGCATCTGCACGGCAAAACGATGGCGCAAATCGTGAAAGGCGCGGCAGGCTTGATTATTGTAAGGGACAGCGAAGAGGCTGCGCTCGCCTTGCCGCGAACCTACGGAGTGGATGACATTCCGCTGATTTTCCAGTTTCAAACATTCGACACCGTAACCCGGCAAATTATGGTGAATGATGATTTTGACAATGCGGTGGTGGTGAACGGTACGCTCAACGGCATGCTGAACATTCCTGCGCAAGTAGTGCGCCTGCGCTTGCTGAACGCATCCAGCCTGCGTTTTTTCCGCTTCGGCATTTCCGACAACCGAGCCTTTTATCAAATCGCCACGGACAACAGTTTGCTGGATGCGCCAGTTTCATTGACAAGGCTGGAGTTAAGTCCGGGAGAACGGGCTGAAATTCTGATTGACTTTACCGGAGAACAACAGGGCAGCACGCTTTTTTTGAAAACATTCGGCAGCGAGATGCCAACCGGCTATCCGGGCGGTCCCCCTCTGATGACGATGCCCCTCGGTCCGCTGGACAATCTCGATTTTATTGTGCTGCAATTCAACGTTACGGCTCCTGCATCAGGAGCGGTGACAGCAATCCCCGATGCGCTCGTTTCCAATACGATTTGGTCGCAAGCTGGCGCTTCCACGCGCTACATCAATTTCACCGCCCAGCCGATGATGAGTACAAACTTCTTCATCAACAATGTGAAGTTTGACATGGGCGTGATTAACTTCTCCGTGCAGCAGGAAACCGTTGAAATCTGGGACATCAACAACCTCACCTTTATGGCGCATCCCTTTCACATTCACGGCAATCATTTCTATGTGATTGAAAAAAACGGCATGCAGCCGCCCCTCAATGAACAGGGCAGGAAAGACGTGGTGCTGGTGCCTGCCATGGGCTCGGTGAAAATCATTACAAAATACGCTGACTT
>DATLYB010000443.1:0-2853 GCA_035575215.1 Chitinophagales bacterium | reverse complement strand
TTGTACCTGCCGGTGCCGGCAAAATGATTGGAAAGTATGATGTTAACGCTGAAAATCAAAACTCCTGCGCCCATCATCTGAATAAGAGTTCTTACCTCTCCGAACGCCTGCCCGAACAGCAGGGAATAAAAATTTTCAGGGACTGTCATTGCCGGAATCAAAAAAAGTAAAGTGCTGAGCACGCTGAAGCGGAGGAATTTTTTTGTAAGCTGATGTGCCTCCGTGACATCAGAAGTATTGGCAATACGCGTCAATTGCACCATGCCGATGCTTTTGCTCATCATCCAAATCACATCACACAGGGCAAGTGTCACAGAAAATACCCCCACCGCTGCTTTTCCATTGATGAGGAAGAAATTCAGTAAGTAGAAACTCAGCCGGTAGTTGAGAGTTTGAATAATATTGGCTGACTGCGCCAAGCTGCCATAAGCCAGCAGCTCGCGCGTGGTTGACAGGATATTTCCGATTCGGAAATTTTCTTTTAAAAATGGGAGTAACAAAATTATTCCGATGAGGAGCGGAATGCCGTTCGAGGCGTAAAGCGCAAGCAAAAAAACTTCAACAGAAGCTGTTTTCAGCCCGATGAAATATACGGCAAGCCACCCTGCGTTTATGAGCGCCTTCAGCAGGAATAAATTGTTGTGCATTTTCACGCGTTCCCTTCCCAGAAGCACATAAAGCAGGGTGTTGTTCAAAGTTTGCAGCACTGCTAAAAAATAAATGTGAACCGTATATTCCTCCGGAACAATATGCAGGGCTTGAAAGAAAACAGCAAGCACAAACGAATCCAGCAGCGCGAACAGCACCGCTGGAATCAGCATCGCAGCGGGTTGTCTTCTTGGTATCAGGTAAATAAGGGAAACCCCGCCTATGAATTCATTCACCAGGTTGATGAACAGCAGGTTGGTGGTGATTAGGCTCGTCATCCCCTTTCCGTCAGCCCCTAAATATCTTGATGTCAGCACAACTGAAATGAACACCAGCACAGTTGCCGCCAACCGCGTCCAGTAAGTATGGATGATTTTATTCAGCACAAGTGATTATTGGTGAGGATTACCCACACATATCCCCGAACATTTCACTGTGAAATAAACAGAAATTTTTCTGAAATTGCGGATGCAGTAAACCCCTCATCAAAATCAATGACAGAGCATATTAACCTTGGAAAGCAGGGCGAAAAGGCAGCTTACGCTTTCCTTCGCAAAAAAGGATATGAAATGCTTGCCACGAACTACCGCTTTGAAAAAACGGAAATTGATATCATTTGCAGGAAGCATAACACCATTGTGTTTGTGGAGGTGAAAACCAGAACCTCCGAAATGCATGGCAACCCCGAAGAAGCCGTTGACGCCAGAAAGCAGGAAAAGATTGTGCGAGCTGCCGAGCGGTTCATTCAATCCAACGACATGCTGGGTGACGTCAGGTTCGATGTCATTTCTGTCATCATTGACGGGAAGAAAAAAGAAAAAATCACGCACATCACTGATGCCTTTTTCCCTTATCAGGAGTGATTCACCGAAGTCAGCTCCGTTTATCCTTTTATTTTAAATGAAAAAGTGCCGAAGGTGGGACTCGAACCCACACGGCTCGCGCCACACGCCTCTGAAACGTGCGTGTCTACCAGTTTCACCACTTCGGCAGGATTTTCAAACATCAACGAAAGAACGCAACGGAGTACAAAGTTAAAAATACTCACCTATTAATTTTAGGAAAGAGAAGAAGTTTTTTATCTCCCCGGAAATTAGTTGCAAAGGGTTGCTGTTAACTGCGACTATGTTCACTGATTTGCTTAGCAAGGCTCATGCAGAATGATTTCGTCTCGTTCACGATGTTTTTGATGCCAGTTGCCTTCTCATACGTTTCGGCAAGCGAAATCAACGTTTGTAAAAAATGCGTTGACATTTCATCCACCTGCAGGTCTTTAGTCCAAAGGTCAACCCGCAAGGTGTCTTTGTCGGCAGCATCCCATATGGAAAGGTTGATGGCTTTGCATTCTTTTTCCAGCCCTTGCGTGTCGCTGGCGCTCCAGGATAATTTTTGGGGGATTTTATTTTCGTCCAACTGGATTTTGAGACGGATTTCGGAGGTGGTGCTTTGCATGGTGATTTGAATTTGATGCAAAGTAATGCTTAATTCAACGGCTCAACACTAACCGGCTCACCAATTTTTTCCCTGCAGATTGAAGGTACACAACGTAAATGCCCGGTTCAAGATGCGACAGGTCAAAGGAAAGATAGGCTGATGGAGTGCCGTCAAAATTTTCATTCCACACCATCTGACCTAACGAATTAATCACGCTGACTTCAACCGATGTGTTCACCATATCAGGTGGCGGCATGATTTCAAATTTTCCGTTGCCTGGATTGGGGTAAATCAACAACTTTTCCGTTTCATCCGGGCGAATATCAGTCATGAAAAAATAATAGGGAGCCGAAGTGTCTGATGAGCAGTTGTTTTCAGTTACATAAACGGTGTAAGCGCCTGATTTGGTGGCTTTTACTTTTTGACTTCCCACATTGAAAGTCAAGCCGTTCCTGAACCATTTATAATTGCTGGCGGTAATGGTGCACATCAGAGTGTCAGCCCCAATCTTTATAATATCAGGTGTGGCAGGCGTTGGCTTCACCGTAATAAACAAAGGTGATGACGTTTTGCTGCAGCCATTATCGGTTACGACCAGTGTGTAGTAGCCCTGCACTGCGGCATCAAAAGTGGTGTTGGTGGCTCCGGGAATATCAATACCGTTCAATTGCCATTGAAATTCTTTTCCGGTGGTGCTGCCTGCTTTCAATTGAACGCTTTTGCCTTCGCAAATTTGTGTTGAACTGCTTGTTATGATGTTGACATTGGCGG
>DATLYB010000442.1:0-5245 GCA_035575215.1 Chitinophagales bacterium | reverse complement strand
GATGCTGAACAAAGAATACCGCAAAGGCTACGACCGGCTTACCAGCGGGTTCATGCTCTCACAGTTTATCGGCTATTTCTTTCTTGATGCAAAAAAGAAGCGTATCAATTGTTATGCAGGAATCGAAGTGCAGGAGGGATTCGCTAAAAACCGGAGAAGCTGGAATTTCGATGAAAAACGAAGGGACGACTCTCTGCGAAATGATATTTTAATCAGCATCCGATTAGGCTGGATTATTCCCTTTTACCGCACACAGACGGAGAAATACTACTATTATTAGCAGTTGTCTGTCTCGAATAATCTTCTGCTGCAAACGAGATGCATATTTTTCAGTTTTTAGGTGAGGGTGTGTTTGCCGTCAATAGCCGCCAATCATTTATCTTGCAATAGAAATCTGTATTGCGCATGTCAGCGTGGGCATGTATAAAACAATATGCGACTTCGTAAGCCTATGCGTTCTTCCCCCGAAAGACTCAGGATTGCCATGGTACTCGATGCTTATGATGAGGCACATAACGGAGCAGTCATTTCTACAAGACGATTTGCCGAGAAATTGCGCGAGCGGCATCATGTGCTTATTATCTCCACCGGACAACCGTCTGAAGATAAAGTAGTGCTTCCGAAAATTTACCTCCCCTTTGTTAAAGCCATGGAGCAAATGAAAACTCCGCTCGCGTGGCCCTTCGGTGACGCTTTGGAAACTGCAATATCTTCGGTTGATTTGGTACACGTGCAGTTTCCCTTTATGCTGGGCAGGCGAGCAGCAAGAATTGCGCGGCAGCAAGGCAAACCGGTGGTGAGCACCTTTCATATTCAGGCTGAGCACCTGATGTACAATATCGGTGTGCACTGGCAGCCGGTGATTGATGGCACTTACAGGTTTTTCGTCCGGTATCTCTTTAACCAGTGTGATGCAGTTATTTGCCCCAGCAAGTTTGCCCGTGATACTCTGATTAAATACGGACTGAAGCGCCCCGCATACATTATCTCTAACGGCATTCCTTCCAATTTTTATCCAGCCAATTTTGAGCGTGAGCCAGCGCTAAAAGACCGATTTATCATCCTCACCGTGGGAAGGCTGGCTCCGGAAAAAAATCAGGAACTGATAATTGAAGCCGTCAACCGCTCCCGCTTCCGGAATAATATCCAGTTGATGATTTTGGGAGAAGGGGCGCTTAAGAACCGCCTGCGTGAAGCCGGTGCAGCGCTGCCCCTTCCACCCATCATAAAAGTAGTATCATCTGAAGAGATGACGCGATATTACAATACCGCTGATTTAATGGTGCATGCTGCCGAAGTGGAGGTGGAGTGCATGGCGGTGATGGAAGCCATAGCTTGCGGGCTGGTTCCGCTGATTGCCCAATCCCCCCGAAGCGCTGCCGGCCAGTTTGCCCTTGACGAACGCTCGCTATTCAATTATCATAATGCGGGTGAACTGGCGGAAAAAATTGATTACTGGATAGAGAATAAAAACGAACTGGCGGCAGCACGGAATGAATACGTAAAGCTCGCTGAACAATACAAGTTTGATACTTCCTGCAAAAAATTGGAACACCTCTATTTGGAGCTTGCCGGAAGAAGCCGTTCAGGAATATAAAAAAATTAGTTGGAGTTTTATTCAGCCACCGTCTTGTTCATCAAAAATGCTTTGATGAAATCATCCAGGTTGCCGTCCAGTACAGCCTGAGCATTGCCTGTTTCATAGCCGGTGCGCAGGTCTTTAACCATCTTATAGGGATGCAGCACATACGAGCGAATCTGCGACCCCCATTCGATTTTCATTTTGTTGTTTTCAATCTTTTTGCGTTCTTCGTTGCGTTTGCGCAGTTCCATTTCATAGAGGCGTGATTTCAGAAGCGTAAGGGCTTTTTCGCGGTTTTGATGCTGTGAGCGGGTTTCCTGACACTCCACCACAATGCCCGAAGGCAGATGCCTTACACGAACAGCCGTTTCCACTTTATTTACATTTTGCCCGCCCTTGCCGCTGGAGCGAAAAGTATCCCACTCAAGGTCTGATGGATTGATTTCAATTTCAATGGTGTCATCCACTACCGGGTAAACAAAAACAGATGCAAAGGAAGTGTGGCGTCTTTGATTGGCGTCAAAGGGGGAGATGCGTACCAGCCGGTGCACTCCATTTTCGCCTTTGAGATAGCCGTAGGCAAATTCCCCATCGAACTCAATGGAAGCCGATTTGATGCCGGCAACTTCACCCGGCTGCATGTCAACCTGCGACACTTTATAGCCGTGCTTTTCACCCCACATGATATACATGCGCATAAGCATCTGAGCCCAATCGCAGCTTTCTGTGCCTCCTGCACCACTGTTGATTTCAACTACCGCGCTGAGCTGGTCTTCCGGATTGCTGAGCGTTGACTTGAATTCAAGTTCCTCGACCTTATTAAGGGCTATTTTATACTGCCTGTCCACCTCAGCGCCATCTGCTTCTCCTTCCTTGAAGAAATCATACAGTACGCTGGCATCCTCCACTGCGCGTTCGGTATCCCGGTATGCTTCCAGCCACATTTTGTTGGTTTTGATGGCTTTGAGAATTTCCTTGGCGCGGTGCGGATTGCTCCAAAAGGCAGGTTCGGTGGTAAGTTTTTCCTTCTCGCGGTTTTCAGCTTCCTTATTATCCACCTCAAAGATACCTCCTGAGAGAAGCGAGGCGGTCTTTGAGGTCTTTAAGTTGTTCGAGAGTCATAATAAATATTTAGACGGCAAAGTTATTTGATTTAAATATGCCCTTCAAATAAGTCCTTATTAAACACTGCAATATGGCATCAACCGGTCATCATTGAAGTTGGCATATACTCCGGCAACAAATAATTAACTAATCATCAACATGATTAACTTCGCCTGCAAAACACGTTTCAATGGAAATTTTATCCGAAAGAATCAGCCGCATGAGCGAGTCGGCAACGATTAAAATGGCGCAGCTCGGACGCGAACTGAAAGCGAAAGGAAAAGACATCATCAACCTGAGCTTGGGTGAGCCTGATTTCGATACGCCCGAGCACATCAAGCAGGCGGGCATTAAAGCTATCAACGAGGGATATACCCACTATTCGCCCGTTCCGGGCTATCCTGAACTGCGGAAGGCGATTTGTGACAAGCTGAAACGTGACAACAATCTGAGCTATTCCCCTGAGCAAATCGTGGTATCTACAGGTGCAAAGCAATCGCTCATCAATGTGGTTCTGTCAATCGTGAATCCGGGCGATGAGGTGATAGTGCCTTCACCGTATTGGGTGAGTTATGCCGCTATGGTGCAACTGGCGGAAGCTACGATGGTAAACATTCCAACCTCCGTGGAAACCGATTTCAAATTCACCGCCTCCCAGTTGGAAAAAGCCATCACCCCCAAAACACGGATGATAATTTACAGCTCGCCCTGCAACCCGACAGGAACCGTTTTCAGCAAAGCTGATTTGGAATCGTACGCAATGGTTCTTGCGAAATATCCCCATGTTTATATCATGTCAGACGAGATTTATGAATATATCAATTATGCAGGCAGGCACGAAAGCATCGCGCAGTTTGATGAAGTAAAAGAGCGTGTGATTGTGGTGAACGGCTTCTCAAAAGGATTTGCGATGACCGGCTGGCGGCTCGGTTATATTGCAGCTCCCCTCTGGATTGCAAAAGCATGCGACAAGATGCAGGGGCAGTTTACTTCGGGCACCTGCTCCATTGCGCAGAAAGCGGCAGAGGCTGCCGTAACCAGCGACCTCGCTCCCACATTCAAAATGCGGGATGCCTTCCGCAAAAGGCGTGATTTGATTCTTTCGCTCCTGAAAAATGTTCCGGGATTCAGAGTGAATAACCCGCAAGGCGCTTTTTATGTTTTTCCTGACGTGAGCGCTTACTTTGGGAAAACGTATGATGGCGACCTCATCAAAGACTCCGATGATTTTGCGATGTTTCTGCTGAAAGCCGCCAACGTGTCCACCGTAGGAGGAAAATCATTCGGTGACGATAACTGCATCAGGCTGTCATACGCCTGCTCGGAGGATAATATCAGGAAGGCAGTGGAGAGGATTAAGAATGCAGTGGCGCTGCTGAATTAGTTATCAGTTAAATCGGCAGATTCGCTGATTTGCAATATCACTGATTTAATGGCTGATTAAAACCAATCAACCATCAACCACCTAACTAAAATTTTAAGGCGCTTCTCCAAAGTAAAAGCCCTTGTTATTGGCGATGTGATGCTCGACACTTACGTATTCGGCAGTGTGAGCAGAATCTCCCCGGAGGCCCCCGTACCCATTGTAAATGTTGAAAGCACAGAAAGCCGGCCGGGAGGCGCTGCGAATGTGGCGATGAACATCCAATCGCTGGGCGGCAAGGCGGTGATATGCTCCGTAATTGGAAACGATGCACCGGGCGAAAAGCTGCTTAAACTTCTCAGCCGTCATCGTTTTGTTCCCGAACACCGGATTGTGAAAAGCTCAGGCAGAATCACCACGGAAAAGACGAGAATCTTCAGCCGAAATCACCAGATGCTGCGATTTGACAGCGAAACTGAAATTGATTTGTCACCAGGGGATGAAAAAAATATGCTGCAACATATCAGGCAATCCATCGACTCGGAAAAATTCGATGTGGTGGTGCTGCAGGATTACAACAAGGGAACACTGACAAAAAATGTGATTCACTCGGCCATTGCACATTGCCGAAAGAAAAAAATTCCCGTTGCCGTTGACCCCAAGAAAAAAAATTTTTTTGAATACCACGATGTCAGCCTTTTTAAACCTAATCTGCGCGAAGTAGCCGAGGCTCTGGGAACGGAAGTGGATAAGCGGAATAAAAAATCATTGGAGCTGGCAGCGCGAGCGCTTCATTCAAAACTTCATCATCAAATCACGCTCATTACGCTTTCAGAAACCGGAGCGTTCATAACTGACCACAAGACCAGCGAAATAATTCCCGCTTTAGTGCGCAATGTGGCTGATGTCTCAGGCGCAGGCGACACTGTTCTCAGCACAGCCTCCCTGTGTCTTGCACTCGAAGTTGATTTCAAAACCATGGGCAGACTTGCAAATATCGCGGGCTCGCTGGCATGCGAGGAGGTGGGTGTCGTTCCGATAAACAAGGAACATTTTATAGCTGAGGTGATGAAACAGATGTTTTGATTTTCAGTGGCGCTACTCACTGCAGTTCGTTCATCAGTTCCTCTGCAGACATCTCGCGGAACTGGCACGGGCGCCTTTCAGCGCCTTCTACATCCTTTAACGAATCGTAG
>DATLYB010000441.1:0-12509 GCA_035575215.1 Chitinophagales bacterium | reverse complement strand
CCGCCATGAATGCAGCGGCATCTATAGATGATGGGTAGGGGTTGCCAATGAGGTTCCAACCAACTCCGGTAGCTGCATTTTTAGTGACGGAAACCGTATAGTTTCCGTTATTCGGGGTACCGTTGAACTCAATCAGCGTTTTTCCTCTGGCGATGTAGCCGGTGCCGGGTGATATAGTTCCGGAAGCTGACACCCATCCGTTTCTCAGCCCTGTTACACTGTTGTCGGTGGCATTATTGGGGTTGTAGTAATACAAATCGTTACCAAGAACAGAAACACTCGCATTAGATACAGGTGCCGACCAATAGCTGTAAGCGGCAGCACTCGCATTCCCGTTTCTTCTCATTTTAATGGAGCCTGTCACCGTGCCGCCTCCGTTAGGTGTTCCGGTTCCGTGCAGCAGGCTTGCACCGTCTTCAAGCGTCAGATTTCCATTGGTGATGAGCGTGCTGCCTGATTTCACCTGCAGCACCCCGCTGAATGAAAAAGGGCTTGTGAGCGTGTGTGAAGGACCGTTGAAAGTTAATTTTCCTGTTCCCTGAATCTGTCCGTTGTTGTTGAGATTACCGTGAATTATCAGCTCCACATTGTTAAGATTAGAAATGGCGAGTTGGGCATTCGTATTCAGTATAAGGTCTTCACATTGGGCAGTGGTGCCGGCAGGTCCTTGTATAAGGGGAAAACTTTTCGGGAAAACATTCGGAATGATAACATCCATGGATGCGGTGGGCACTCCGTCCGTCCAATTGGAGGCTGTAAACCAGTCGTCATCGGTGTTTCCCGTCCACGTGGTGGCGGTAGGCGTCACCAGTGAGGTATTTTTTACAAGCACCACCCAGTCGTTGCTGTCATTCACCGGATTAGTTCCGAGGCTCACGTTTCCTCCTCCACTTATGGTGGTAACGGAGCCGTCAATCAGCGCTCCGCCTGTTCGCGGATTATACCATTTGACGGTGTACGTGCCGGGCGCACCCGTGAGATTCAGTGAAACCGTGACATTACTAAATCCCGGCTTGATGTAAACGGCATATACTTCCCCTGCCTTTTGAAAACAATATCCACCCGGATAGTTGAATCCGTTTGTTGCCGTGAACAGGCTGCTGTCTGACTGCATTTCATAAAAGGGAAGGTAGTTATGGAAAAAATCCAGAGCATATTTTGTTTGTTCCCACAATGCAGCTACCATGCTGAAATCCTCTGACTGCAAGTCACCGAAGCCCTGCGCATCTTGGTAACCGAAATACCATTCCACGCCACCGCCACCGCCCATCAGATTGCCCCACAAGGTGTTTTTTCGGAGCGAATTGAGGTTGGAAAGATTATACAGCACATCAGGCGTCTGCTCATCACCGCAAATCACCCATTTCTTGCCTGCCGCCTCGGAATCGTCACCAAGCAATTTCGCCCACCGGTGATATTGAGTGCCGTCACCCTGCAATGAAGCTACTTCAAAATACTGCAGGTACGAGGAATTGGATAAAATGCCATCATAGAAAGTGAGCGCGGTATTGTTCCAATTATGGAGCGAAACGGGATTCTCATACGGGTCGTGCTCGTGGAAATACTGTGCGAACGAGGCGCGCTCGGCATCTGAGTTGGTGTTTTCTTCACCCATGTTCCAAACAACGCCCAAGTGATGAGCGTATCGTGAGATAAGTTCCTTGTAATAAAGCTTGCGGATGCTGTTCAGGCTGCCGTTGCCACCGAGGTTGCCGTCATTCTCCGTTTCCTGAGTCAGCAGATGCATTTGGATACCGAGCGAATCCATATGCTTGAAAACGATTTCCCACTGGTCGAGTTTTGAAACATCATAACGCCAGCGCTCGGTGCTTGACGTCCACATCCAGGTGTCTTTTCCGTCACCGCCATCCAGGTTGTAGGTGATGAAATAAACGCTGTTCACCCCTTTTGATGCGAGATAATTCAAGGCGCCTATGATGCCTTTTCCCTTGGTGTTTTGCCATACGGGGTCGCCCGGATGCCAGTCGGAAACGTGAGGGTCATAGCGGTGCAGTCCGTTGGACGCGTTCAAAGCAGTAGGATGAGGAGGCGTTGACATATCTGCTGTTCCGTCAAATTCCCAGTAAGCCAAAAAATTTTCAGGGCTGTCTGTGCCGCCTTTGAGAAAGTATTCGCCCGTTTCGGCAAATTGCAAATAGTGCTCGCCAACATACCTTAATCTTCCCTTGGCACGAAAGTCGTTTCCGGTTTTATCGGAAGCGGCAACGGCAAAGCTTCCGGTTTCGCCATCGAGGGGAGCAACCGGTGTTCCCGCAGCCGGATTATCGTCCAAATTGATGTTGGTGCCGGTTCTGAATGAAACGGAATAATTCCACATGCCGGTTTCATCGGGCGAAAAATAAGCCCGCCATTTGGTTCCTCCTGTGGCGCTGGTTTCAGCCGCATTCCCGTCAGCGGCATAATGACCATGAACCACATAGATTTTAGCTCCTTTGGTGAAGGTGACAATGAGCCTGTAATCGGTAAATGGATTGGTTGCGGCTGCTTCGTCAGTAGCTATGCCATCGAAGAGAAAGGTGACGCGGTGCCACTTCTTCAGTTCCCCCTGTATCGTAGCGGTGCAGGCAACCTGCGCATTTATTAAAAAATACAGAAAAAGCGAATAAAAAATCACTTCTTTCACCATAAAAGACAATTTTTTAGATAATAAAAATGCACTCGCAATCAAATGGAATTTCATTTCATCCCGCTGATTCACTTATTTTCGCAAGATGAAGGCATCACTCGGCTTAAATTCACACTATCGGCACCACAGGGTATCCACTTTCATTGAATAAAACATAAAAAGCTCTTGGGGAAGATACGGTTATTTAAGCTCCGGTACAACGCAATTTACGCAGAAAATTTTGGCTGATAGTCAACTATTTGACGCCTAATAAGACTTTATAGGTTGAAGTTATGCCTTCCATTCTGATAGTAAGAAAATAAATCCCGCCTGCAATATCCGTCAAATCAATAAGGAGATTGTTCCGGGTATTAGTTCCACTCTGGTATATCTTCTGCCCTGACCCATTATGAACATGGATAAGCACATTCTTTTCTGAAAGCGAGCCAAAATGCACTCTGATTAAATTACCGCGGCTTGAAACGTGAATTTTCCCATCAGAAACAGCGCCCATGCCGCTGGCAATATTATAAACGGCTATGTGATGGGAAGAAACATCTTCACAATCATTATTGGAAGCCCGCAATGTCACCAAATAGTTTCCTTCTTCGCTATAAGCATGGAAGGGGTCGTTTATTCCCGAAACCGTGGTTCCATCGCCAAAATCCCATTCGTAAAAATTTGCGCCTGTCGAATTGTTTACGAAATGAATGAACTGGTCAGCAGGAGCAATTGAGTAAGTGGGAATAAAATCAGCGTTCACTTTATGTTTTCCTTCAACGGTAATTTTCTTTGTAACGGAATATGCGGATTGGTCTGTCAGTTCAAGCGTATAGATGCCGGATTTCAGTCCGGTGAAAGAAATGCTTCCGCTTAACATTCCTGATGCAATGAATTGCTGGTTGCAGTCATACAGGACGTAGTTCCATAATTTGTTGCCGGGCTGGAAGAGGGAAATTTCTCCATCATTTCCGCCACAGCTTTCCTCTGATGCTGCAATTAGCATGGCAGGATTAAGATGCAGGAAGAAGCGGCTGATGTTAACGGCTGCCGGTGTATAAAACTCATATTCAGGATGCTTGTTAAGATTCTGGAAGTGATTCAGTTGCCTGTCTTCAAGGATAATGGTGACGGTTTCATCAAAATTTTCGAGCCATGATAATTTCAGCAAATGCCTTCCTTCTGTGCCGGCATCCATCCAAAGCGGAATTATCCTGTCATGCTGTAATTGGGGAAATGCCTGTATGCTGAAACTCTCATCATTGATTTTGGTGTACAGCGCAATGTCATTATTGACATTCAGCTTTCTGCCGTCAAACAACAGGTCAAGGCTGTCGGTGGCGGCATCCATAAATGCGATGAGCGTTTCATTATTTTGATTGCCGGGGGCGGTGATTCTCATCCAAAAGCGGCTAATGGGAGATTGGCGGAAAAATACATTGTTGGCGGAGGCACGCATTGCGTTAGTAAAACTGACGGGTGAGGTTCCGTCAGAAATTTTTTCTACAAAAAAGCTTTGCCCTGATGCCACAAAGCCATTAGGACTCATGCCGCTGTTAGGTCCCGGCACGGAGCCTGATAAATTCCAAACCGCATAATCGCCTGATGTGTAGCCGCTGCCGCCAGAACCGTCATCATCCCAGAAATAAAGCGAGCCGGTGATGGTGTTGTTGCCTCCACCGGATGAGGGACCGTTCACCCCGATAAACAAGCTGGCATCCAAGCCGCAAGGATAGGGGTTCCCGATTAGATTCCAGGGAACATTATTTGAAGTGCCCACATTCTTGGTGATGTTGATGCTGATGTTTCCGTTGTTTGAGGTTCCGGAAAAAGAGACTGTGCCGCCTGACTGCGAAATGTACCCCTTTCCCAAGGTCATATTACCTGAGGCTGGCACCCATCCTGCCCGTAATCCGCTCAGCGTCACATTGTCGGTGGCATTGGCAGGCTCGTAGAAGTATAAATTGGCGCCCAGAATGCTCACGTCAGCCGTGGCGACAGGCGTGCTCCAGTAATTGTATTTGTTGCCGGAATGCCCCGTTCTTTTCACGGTGATAGTGCCGTTTACCGTTCCGCCTCCGTTTGTTGTGCCTGTGCCATGTATGAGCGATGCGCCCGACTGAAGGGTGAGATTACCGTTTGTATTCAGCACGGCTGCGGTTGGAACTTCAATGCGCCCGTAAACATTCTGCGTTCCTGATGACAGATTCACCGTGCCGAAGATTTTCAGGATATTGAAATTGTTGCTGCCGGAGATGGAGCGTGTGTTTCCTGTTTGACCGAAATTGACGCTGCCGGTGCCGTAATCAAACTCGGCTGAACTGTTGCTGTCCCAATTTCCTCTGACGTCAAGCGTATTCGCTCCGCACTTCAGTATGGCGGTTCCGTTAAGGTCAATCCACTCGAGGTTGCCGAACACGGTGATATTTCCGGCAAGAGTCTTGTTGCCGGCACCTCTCAGGGTGAGATTATAATAATTATGATTGGTGACGGTTTGCGCACCAATCTTGTTGTATTCAACCGTTGTTCCGGATATTCCGAAATCATAGGTGGCGCTGTTGTTTTGCAGCGAACCGCTTGATGAGCGCAAGCCATTGGCGTGAGCGGTTTTCACATAAGATGAGCCCGAAACATTGAAGGCAGTATAGGTGCCGCTGATGGATTTGTCCGTAAGGTCGAATGTTCCGGCAACGTTAATCGGACCGCTGCTGATGGTTTTGTTGGCAGAGAGCGTGGTGGTGCTGGCGGATGAAATCAGCATTCCGCTGGTTGTATTCAGCAGCGTAATAGTACCGCTCCCCCCCAATTCGGCATTGCCGGTAATTTGGAATTGCCCGCATGTGGTGCTGTTTTGCGCGATATTGCCCGAACCGCGAATACCATTTTTGAACACTTTTACCCCCGTGCCGGTGAAGTTTAGGGTTTTCCCTGCACTTATTTCCACTACACCGAAAAAGCGGGTGTCGTTGCTGCCACCATGATTGCCGCTGTTTCCGTTAAAGCGGAAGATGGCAACATTTGAGTTGCTCTGGTTGCCGGGGAAGTAATCAATGCCGAAGGGATTGGAAGTGGAGAAAAACTGTGTTGTATTCCAATAAAAAATAGCTCCGTCTTCCCAGGTAATTAAATCTTCATAGGGAACGGCATTGTTGTTTTGCCATTCGTTATTCGCATAGCCGTCAGCTTCCCCGTTGGAACCTACATCAATCACTTCAATCATTCCGCCTGATTTGACGACTACTGTTCCGTCTTCATAATACAGAGCCTGCACCGTGTTATTGAGCAGCATCCTGCCCCCGTTTTCTATGATAAGGTCGGTGCCGGTGCCATCATTCAGGGTGAAATCAACACTGCCATCACCGGAATACTGCAGCGTGCCTCCGTTGTTAATCACAACCTGGTCGGCAGTGACGGATGCCGCGATGGTTACGATATGTCCGTTCCGGATGGTGATGGTGTTTGCGTTTTGGTTGGGGACAAGCGTGGCGCTAATCCAGATGGAATTATCAGGCGATGATTCCCACGTGGAAGTGCTTCCCCAGTTGCCCGTTGCCGCTGACCTGAAGTAATCGGTTGCTGATGATGTGAGTGTTATATCAAAGGTGGAAGAGGTGGCACTGGTGAGTGCTCCGGATGTTGCAGTCAGCGTAAGTCCCGTGCCCTGTGCCGTGTGGATGACGCTGCTGAACGTTGCAAGACCGGATGACGGTGTGGCATTCAATGGAGACGTATTTAATATACCGCTGGATGTGATGGAAATGGTTGTTGTATAGTCAAGGTCACGCCTCCCGTTGGCATCTTTTGCCTCAACGGTGGGAGCAGGCGACATAGCGCTGTTGGCACTGGTATTTGTTGGCTGCTGTATAAATCCAAGCCGGTCGGTTACCACTTCAATGCGGTTGCGGTCGTTGCCGGTGCTGTTGTCGGTTTCAGCTCCGCCTGCGTCAGTCGCAGCGAAGGTTGAACCTGATGAGCTTGCCGTTGCGGATGAAATTTTGAACACTAATTTTTCATTATCGGTGACGTTGGCTTCATTGAATGAGATGCGCAGGTGCAGAATCTTGTCGCTGTTATCCGTTGCGGTAACGTTGGAACCTGACATGCCGGAAAACACCAACTCGCTCCCCGCCTGAGAAGCAGTGGCAATCACCGTTCCGCCTATTGTGGTAAGAATTGCAGTTTTCACAAAATTCAAACGGTTGGTGCCGGAGGTGTTTTTAACGGTGAGTTTCAGGTCGGTCAGTTCCGTTCCAACATTATCCGCATCGCTGAGCGCAGAGCCGCCATCGCGGATTCTGATTTTCATCGGAATCACTTTACCTGCCGTTGTAGAAGTGGCGTCTGTGAAGCTGATATATTGAGAATTGATATTGTATTCCGGTGAAGAAGACGAATAGGGGGCGGTGTTGTCTTCAATATCTGAAGAGGTATTTGCGGTTCCCGTTCCGGAAATATTGATGACATACGTTCCTTCATCGCTGTCGTCATTATTAAACGTAATGGTTCCTGTCCTTGAGCCGGTGCCGCCCGGAGAGAAGCGAACGGTGAAATCCTGCTGACTGCTCGGAGTGATGGTTACCGGAAACGTTGGAGCTGAGACGAGCGAGAAATCGCCTGAGTTAGTTCCGCCAAACGAGATACTGCTTACGGAAAGATCGGTGCCGCCCGTGTTTTTTACGCGAAAGGTGAAATCATTATTTGTTCCCCACTGAAACGAGCCGAACGATGTGCGCGAGCCGCCATTTGCGATGGCTGTGCCGGTGGGAGATTCCACGTCAATTTCCTGCGGACCGGAAGTAGTCGTGGTGGCGGTTATCGTGCCTGAATTTCCGCTTGCAAATTCACCCACCGTGTACTGCGAAGCGGAACGAACTCTGTAATAATAAGTAGTGCCTGCCGTCAGCCCTGTAACCGATTGCGAAGCGGTGCTTTGACCGGGAACATACAGATTATTGTATCCGGAAACAAAACTCGTAAAGCCATTATCGGTGGCAACATCAAGGCGATAGCCGGTTACACCGGATACGGTTGTCCAATTGGCGGTGAAAGATGTATTAGCAATAGAAGAAGCTGCATTAGCTGTGGGAGTTGGGGGAATGGGGTCTATGAGAATGTTGTCAATGTCAATTGTTCCCGTTCCTGCAGTGAAAGCAAATTTTAAATCAGGAAGCGTTTGTGTTGAAGTAGTAGCTGAAATATCATTAAACGCTTTGGAATTTCCAATCCATAAATCCCATGTATCATTTGCAATTGATTCATTCGTTCCATCCGGAGCCTTGTAGGTTAAGCTCCCCCCTGAATTATTTATTGCCCAAAAAACAGTTTGTGTGCCAGAGAAATTAGAAGAATTGGAGCCTCCTCCGATATCTCTTAATGAAAACTGCCCGGTAGTAGCTGTCCAGTTCACTCCAAATCTTGAATGAACATTTGCATTGGCTTCCGCTGAATTTGCAGTTCCAAACCCTGAGCCTACCTGAAATACGGCTGCCGTTGTCTGCGCTGCAGAATTTCCGGAAATGGCTAAATCCAATCTATAGAGCAATGAAGAAGGAGGTCCTGAAAAATCACTGGTTCTTGAATACGAACCGGCATTGCCTGTTCTTGCATATCTCAGCTTATTGCTGGTAGTAGTATTGATGCTGATAACGGTTCCAGCGCCTGAAGTTCCGATAGCATTCCATTGTCCGCTGTTTGGAGATGCGTTTACATAATCGGTATACGTGGTTGATGAAGAAAAATCCTGCTGAAACAATTGCGCAAAAACAGGTTTAGCAAAACATATCAGCGCCATTAGACAAACATAACAGAATCGATACTTGGGCGGAAAGAAGAATAGCCTGCGGCATTTAGCTGATTCTTTCCCTGTTCTAAGAATTAGCATAAACTCAGGTTTTATAATATAATAATGATGAGGATACCACAAAATAACCTAATCAGATTGAATTACCTAAGCCATCGGTATTAAAGTTTTGTGAAGTTTTCGCAATGTGGATGATGTGTGGATTATTGAATTTGAGCTTTGAAATCTGAAGCTTAAGAATTCAGCAATATTCCCGGTTTCTTTTCCCCGAAGAGATTTTATAAATTTCGAATCAAAATCCCTTCTTAATGAAACCCGTTTTGCGATATCTGCTGCTTTTTACTGGTGTTGCATCATTCTTTCTCCCATCCTGCCGGGAAGATGACACCGTTCCCGCAGGAAAAAAATACACCTTTACTCCCGCTGCCTCTGATGCTGACGTGCAGGGCGCAATGATTGAGATGCATGATGGCGACACCATCTACTTCGCGCAGGGGAATTACACCTTCACCTCCATGCTCTCCATTGATGACAAAAGCAACATCGTGATTATGGGCGAGGGCAGGGATAGCACCACGCTCTCATTTGCCGGGCAAACTTCAGGAGCACAGAGCATCTATGGCACCAACCTCACCTGGGCGCTGTTCCGTGATTTTACCATCAAAGACCCGGAAGGCGATGGCATCAAAGTGAAAGATTCCGATGGCGTCACGTTTCTGCGCGTGGGAGTAACGCACACCACTGCGGCTGACTCCACCAACGGCAGCTATGGATTGTATCCCGTTACGTCACGTAACATTTTGATTGATGATTGCTACGTCTTCGGCACGTCTGATGCCGGCATCTATGTGGGGCAGTCAGAGTTGGTGATTGTACGCAACTCGGAAGCGGAGGGCAACGTGGCGGGTATTGAAATTGAAAACTGCATCAGTGCAGATGTTTACGGAAACAATGCACACGACAACACGGGCGGAATCCTGGTGTTCGATTTGCCTTCGCTGCCGGTGATTAAAAACGGGCACACCGTCAGGGTTTACAACAACACCATCGTCAGCAATGACCTCAAAAACTTCGCTCCTTCGGGGAACATCGTGGCGAATGTTCCAGTTGGAACGGGCATCATGCTGCTGTCGGCTAAAAAGGCAGAGGTGTTCGGCAATACGCTCACCGAAAACAATGTGATGGGCATCGGCATTGTTTCATACAAAACGCTGGAAACGCTTGACGGCTCACTGGTTGCCAACGACCCGGAGTATGACAAGTATTCCAAAGAAATCAACATTCACGACAATACGATAACCAGTTCAACCAACTATCCTGCCGATTTGAATACGATGGCTGACTTGCTGGTGAACACGGTTTTTTCCGGTTCCGATGTCCCCGATATTTTATATGACGGCTATGTGCATCCCGATTTTGAAGCGGATTCCACCAGGGGAATCTGCATCAAGGGTAATGGCAGCGCCACCTTTTCCAACGTGGATGTTCCGCATTTCTTTTCAGGATTGAATTATGACGCATCGCCTCATGATTGTTCGCGCGCGGCATTGCCGGAGGTGACAGTGGCGGCTCCAGCTCAGTAAAATGCCTGAATGAATATGATAACCAAAGCATTGGTTTTTCTGCCTCCCTGCCTTTTTGCATGGGCGGCAAATGCGCAGCAATCATCTGACATCACATTTATCCATGACGGCAAAACCGTTTACGGAACGTTTGCCGTTCCAAACGGTGCGGGCAAATTTCCTGTTATCATCATTGCTCCCGGCAGCGGACCGAATGACCGCAATGGAACTTTGATTCTCACCGGTGCCAATGCTTCTTGCCTGTATCCCTCATTGCTGAACGACACTTTGCGTCCTTACAAAGAACTGTCTGATGCGCTGGTTGATTCCGGCTATGCCGTTTTGCGTTACGACAAATTAGAATACACTTACACCACGCCCGCATCGCTGGGACCCATCACCTTTCACAAGCTCTGGCTTCCGGTGGAGAGCGCCATCAGCTATGTTAAAACCAGGAATGACGTTGACACCACCCGAATCATTTTGATTGGACACAGTGAAGGCTCTTCCCTGATTCCGTTCATTGCTAAAAACAGGCATGATATCCGGGCGCTGATTTCCATTGCAGGACCGAGAACTCCTCTCGATTCATTGCTCGCTGAGCAAATCATGTATATTGCTCAAACATGCGGGGGCAACGTGTCTCAGGCGCAGGCACAGGCAAATCAAATTCGGAGTTATTTCAATGATATAAGAACCGGAAACTGGAATGTGAACACTCCCGATTTGTTCGGTGCCCCGGCTAGCACCTGGAGTGACTATATCCATGCTGTTGATTCTGTCGCCATAAATTACAATCTGTGCAGCCTGCCCACGCTGTTCATCGGCTTGGAGCTCGACATCAATGTTCCACTTTCCGAATTGACGCGGTTTGAAAATGAAATCACCGCAACCGATGATTTTTGGAACATCCCCGGCCTCATTCATTACCTGACTCCTGACAACATCCCGCATGTTTCTTCAATGCTAACCGACACCATCGTTTATTGGCTTCGCCAGAATATTCTGACAACCCTCATTGATTCCCTTTATCCGCAGGGAGGTTCCGTCAGCATTCAGCCGGCTTTATTTGATTCAGAATTTTCCATTTCCTTTGATAAGAACGATGCCCAGCAAGTTTGCTTCTCGGTGACGAGCATCACCGGACAGGAAATTATTTCCCACCGCTGTCATAACGTTAGCGGCAGGCTGCTTCATCGGATTGAAATGTCTTCGTTTCCTTCCGGAATTTATCTGGCAAATATTTTTTTCAATGGACAAACGGTCATCCGCAAAATCATCAAGCGGTAGAAGGCATCGCCTGAACACCGGATGGACTGCAGGATTCATTTTAATGTTCGCCATCCTTGCGCTCACTTCCTGCCGGAGGGATGAACCCTTTCTTCCCGCTGACAATGTGGAATCCATGCCCTACCCCAATCTTTCTGACTATGGCTTTTTTACTGGCGAGATGAAACGCCTTGAGCCGGCAGCGCGCGTCATTCCGTATGACCTCAACACGCCTCTTTTCTCCGATTATGCCGGGAAGGCGCGATTCATTTATATTCCCGCTGGCAAGCAGGCGGTTTACAACAGCGATGATGTTTTTGATTTTCCTGTGGGAACCATCTTCATCAAGACATTTTATTTCCAGCATGATTTGCGCAACCCCTCATCAGGGCGTACTTTCGTTGAAACGCGCCTCATCATCCGCAAAAGCGCGGGATGGGAAGCCGCCAGTTACGTGTGGAATGATTCACAGACTGAAGCCGCTTATTATGTGGCGGGAAAAAATGTGAACGTCAGCTGGCTGCATTATGACGGCAGCACGCGCAGCACGCTCTATCACATACCCAATAAAAACGAGTGCAAGGGATGCCACAATGATTCGGAAATATTGGTTCCCATCGGTCCGAAGGCGCGAAATATCAATAAAGATTATTCTTACTCCGATGGCGTAATGAACCAGTTGGAGAAATGGGCTTCTGCGGGCATCCTGAGCGGTGCGCCTGCTGCGGCTGCAGCGCCCCGCGTACCCGTATGGGATGATGCCACTACCGGCTCGCTCAATGACAGGGCGCGGGCGTATCTCGACATCAATTGCGCGCATTGCCATCATGAGCGCGGACCTGCCAACAGTTCGGGACTACTGCTCACCTATGATGAAGCCAACCCCACCGCCTTGGGCATCTGCAAGCCGCCTGTGGCTGCCGGCACCGGCTCTGGCGGATTGAAATACAACATCGTGCCCGGCAAGCCGGATGTATCCATTATGATTTACCGCATGAACTCCGCTGAACCTGACGTGGCGATGCCCGAACTGGCGCGCTCCGTCATCCATTCCGAAGGCGTTCAGCTTATCCGCGATTGGATTGCTTCCCTGCCTCCCGCAGGATGTGAGTAGGTCACACCCAATACCTAATACTCAATGCACCCTGTCTCCGCGCGGCTCTAACTTTTTCATTATCTCCGCCTCTGCCGTGAGATACTCCTGCCAGCGTTTTTTCACCGCCTCTTCGGGCATATATGTTTTGGCAAGGTC
>DATLYB010000440.1:0-2621 GCA_035575215.1 Chitinophagales bacterium | reverse complement strand
TTGAGCAGGTATTCTGTGTTCATCAATTTCAATTGGCGAAGAGCTTCAATTCCTTCAAACCATTGCTGCTCTGAGTCTGCAACATCAGCCGCCATCTCATACATCTTCAGAAGGGTGAAATGCTTTTCTTTCAAAAAGTTGTAGCGTTGTTTAAAATTTTCAAAGAGGATGTCACCCACGCGCAAGCCGTTTCTCCCTGTTTTATCCATGTAAGCCGGACCGATGCCGCGCAGCGTTGAGCCGATTTTTTCTTCTCCCTTTTTTGCTTCCGATGCAGCATCTAATTGCTTGTGGGTGGGAAGAATCAGTTGCGCACGGTTTGAAATCACCAGTCTTCTCGACACATCCACTCCGAGTATGCTGAGGCGCTCCACCTCTTTCTTCAGAGTGACGGGGTCAATCACCACTCCATTACCGATTACATTCAGCACATTTTCATTGAAAATTCCTGACGGAATGGTATGAAGCACGAACGATTCGCCATTCACCTTCAATGTATGCCCTGCATTCGGACCGCCCTGAAAGCGTGCAACTATATCGTAGTTCCCGGCAAGGTAGTCAACGATTTTGCCTTTGCCTTCGTCACCCCATTGCAAACCCAGCAGAATGTCAGCACTCATCTAAAAAAACAGATGTAAGAATGAATATTAAAAAACAATGATTAAAACTTTGCTTTTCCTTCCTTCACAGACTCAACAATCGAAAAAACAGAATTCAATTTTGTGATGTTCAGCAAATTGCTGACTTGTTCGGGAACGTTGGCAAGGATAAGGTCGCCTCTGTTTTTTCGGGCTTTTAGCAGGCAGGTAAGGAGCATGCCCAAGCCGGAACTGTTAATGAATTTCAATTGGCCCATATCCACCACAAAGTTCACCTTGCCCTCCTGAACGAGCGCGCTTACTTTCTCTAAAATTTCTTTTGTCTGAACGTCAGCCAGCAGGCTTCCTTTCAATGTCAGCACGCTGACTTTGTCATCTTGAGTGATAGTAAAGTCCATCAGGTGTTCTTTTTTACGGATGCTAAGTTGGGACAATTTTCCCGTTCGCAATGTCCGTGTAAAATTAGTGAATGGCTGCTGATTTTAAAGTGAAGCAATTCACCGATTTTAGTTTGTATCTGCCCGATGCGGGGGTCGCAAAATTCAAGCACCTGATGACAATCATCGCAAATCAGATGGTCATGCTGCCGGTAGTGGTATGCCTTTTCATATTGCGTTTGCTGCTTGCCGAACTGATGCTTTTTCACAAGGTCGCACGCCACCAGCAGTTCGAGTGTATTGTAAACTGTAGCCCGGCTGACATTATGTTTTTTGTTTTTCAAATCATGAAACAGCGTTTCCGCATCGAAATGGTCGTTGCGGTGATAGATTTCTTCCAGAATGGCAAACCGCTCCTGTGTCTTGCGCTGATTGTGTTTTTCCAGATAGTCTGAAAAAACCTTATGCACTTCTGAGAAAATATTCTTCTGTGAAACGGTTTGCATTGCAGGGGAATTTACTCAAAATCAATTCTGCCCGAAAACAGAAGCTCACGATGCGGAAAAAATTTTCTCCACACAACGACTCTTTTTCTACAGCGAATCACGTTTATGTGCTTTCTCTCTTCTTTAATGATTCAAAGTTTTAGCTCAATTTAGAAATTTTTACATGAAACATATTAACGGGAACTCCACCGATTACGTATCTTTTTGACTGCCAGCGTAAGATTTACTCTTTAGTTCAGCGGAGCATAGTCAATATCCAAGGCTTCCTCCTTCCAGTTGTACCACATTTCCGTCAGTATTGACGGGTCAAAATCCAATGGCATGCACAAAGAAAGCCGAATGGTTTCATTTCCTGCTTGCCATTTGTCATCCACCTCTGCTGGCAGAGCTGACAGCGACAGAAAATACAGAAACGGTGCATATTCAAACTCATTCAGAGTCAAAATAAAATTTTGTGCTGTCTTGCGTTTCATGGTTTTGATTTTTAGTGTTTCATACTCATCCATTATCAAACAGCTTGCCGTAGTTTTTTGGGGGAATATAAAACTGCCCCGTGCATGTAATTTATTGATTGAATGAAAGTTAAATTTCCGCATCATCTTTGAGAATAAAAAGTAAAGGAAAGGCGGATTCCTGTTATTTTTTAAAAAAGGGGAACCGACTGGTGACTCGCAACATTCGCAGCTCCACTCAGATTCCGCAGCATATCCGCTGTCATTTTTTCCAAATCATAATCATGCCGCCATCCCCAGTCATGGCGGGCTGCACTGTCGTCAATGCTTTGGGGCCACGAGTCAGCAATCTCCTGACGGAAGTCCGGCTTGTAGCTGATTCTGAATTCCGGTATGTATTTCTTGATTTCAGCCGCCACCTCCGAGGGGCAGAAGCTCATTGCGGTGAGATTGTAGGAGGAGCGCACCCTGATTTTTCCTGCGCTCGAATTCATCAGCTCAATGGTAGCGCGTATCGCATCGGGCATATACATCATCGGCAGGTACGTGTCATCCCGCAGGTAGCAATGGTAATTCTTCTTCTTCACGGCTTTGAAATATATCTCAACGGCATAATCGGTGGTGCCACCGCCCGGTGGCGTCTTGTAGCTAATCAGCCCTGGGTAACGCAGGCTTCGCACGTCCACC
>DATLYB010000439.1:0-3280 GCA_035575215.1 Chitinophagales bacterium | reverse complement strand
AATCAGCACGCTGCCCGAATTGATGTACAGCTTGCCCACATCGGGAAACACGACCACCCCTTTGTTTTCAAGCTGCCTGTTCCACCAGGCGGCAAACTGCTTCACCTTCTCTTCCGCTACGCGGTAGTCAATTTTTTCCTTCTGTGAAATAGCATTGATAAGAACTCCGTCATTCGCCTGCAACCGCCTGTTGAACATGATGGTTTTGGAAGGAGGATAGATGACATTTTTGTATTTGTGAATCTCCGCTGGGTGATAACCGGTAACAAATCCGCCAAAACCCGGCACAATCACGCAGTCATGTAAATAAAGGAGGTCTTTGATATGACTGCGGATATCCATTTAAGCTGCTCCCCTTCTGAAAAATCAAAGGTCAAATTACTGAAATTTTTTGAATTCGAAGAAAGGCTTTCGCTTGGGTATGCCGGTATTCAAAAAAAGCACAGAGAAAATGTATCCGTTATTCAAACCCCGGCAGCACCCTGCTGCTGAATGTCTTTGCGGGGGTAACCACCTTCGCGAAATAAATCGCTTCCGGCAGTTGGGGTATGGAAACCTTCTGCATTCCCTCAGTCATCATCTCTGCCGACAGCATCAGACTGCCGGTTACATCATACAGATAAAAAGCTGCTTTTACATTCTCCTTAAAATTGAAATAAACGAAAATGGCTTCACGGCTGGCGTAAATCAACATTTCATCCCGGGAAACATCGTCCTTAACTCCCGTTGTCTTTGAAGAGGCCGAGGCAGGATTGATTATTACCACCGAGGAATATTCTCCTTCGCAATCATTATTCCAGGTGCGCAGAGTGACTTCATAATCCCCAGGATAATTGAAGATATGCACGGGGCTGAAATCATTTTGTAAAACGGAACCGTCCCCGAAGTTCCATTCGTTGTAAAGGGCACCGGCTGAGTTGTCATCAAAGAAAATTTCCAATCCCGGTTCAAATTTCCTGCGGTAGGAGTAATAGCTGAAATCCGCCTGCACCGGCTGTTTAGCCGGCACCTCAATCATTTTCGAAAGCTGGTAGCCGTAATCATCCGTCAGGGCAAGTGTATATTTTCCCGCGGAAACATCTACATCAATCCTTCCATGCAATCCGCTTACCGACTGTATTACGACTCCGTTTTCATCCGTCAAAACGAAATCCCAGTGCCAGTTGCCGTCATGCTGAATTGAAATGTTTCCCTGGCTTCCATCGCACTCCTGGGGTGTTACGGATATTTCAATCCCTTTTCCGATATGCAAAAAGAATCTGCTGTTGTATTCGCCAATGGCGCTGTAAAATGAGTAAGAGGGAGTCATCCGCAGCGGGGTGAATATCCCACTCGTTCTGTCTTCAAGCACCACGGCAACCGATTCATCCAAACCTTCAATTCGCTTCAGCGAAATCACATGTGTTCCGGCTTTGCCTGTTTTGAATCCAAGCGGGATGATTTTATCGCCTCTCAGCAATGCGAAGGATTGAATCGCATAGTTGCCGCCATTCATCTGCGAATAAAACGAGATGCCTGCATTGCCGGGCAGCTTTTTGGCGTCATACAGCAAATCAAGCGTGTCGCTTGCCTCATTCAAAAACGCCAGCAGCGTTTCGTTGTAATTGCTGTTGGGATTGATGATGCTGAGCCACAAGCGGTCAGTAGGTATGGTCAGGAAAAACGCATTGTTCGCGGTGGTGCGCATACTGTTATTGAACACCAGATGGCTGGTGCCATCGGAAATTTTTTCAACGAAGAAGCTTTGGCAGGAAGCGATGTTGCCGTTGAAAATCGTGCCGCTGTTTGGACCAGCCACCAGTCCGGCTCCGTTCCACACGGCATAATCCTGCACGGCATTCCACCCGCTGCCGCCCGTGCCGTCATCATCCCAGAAGTAAAGCGCTCCGGTGATAAAGCCCGCTCCAGCGGGTCCGTTCATATCAATGAATTTTGAAGCATCCAGCGCGGAAGGGAACGGATTTCCCACGAGATTCCATGTTACATCGTTGCCTGTTCCCGCATTTTTTTTCACGGTCGCCAGATAGGGATTGGCGGCTGGTGCGCTTCCGGGATTTCCGTTGAATGAAACCGTTCCGGCTCCTTTTGAAATATATCCCACACCGGGTTGCATCACACCCGAAGCCTGCACCCATCCTTGCCGAAGCCCGGTTTCCGTCATGTCCGTTGCACGCGAAGGGTCATAATAATACGGGGTAGTAACCAGCGAACTGACGTTGGCGCCCTCCACGGGTGCCGACCAATAATTGTATATCTGCGGATTGGTGCTTCCCCTTCGTTTCACTGTTACATTTCCGATAACACTGCCTTGCTGTCCGTTGGGTGTATCCTGCCCGTGCATCAGCGAGCCGCCTGATTCAATCGTGAGCTTGCCGTTCGTTATCAGCGTGGAGCCGGTCATCACACTTGCAACTCCGGCAATCGTCACCGGATTCTGAATTGCCACCGTAGAATGATTGTCAATCATCAGATTGCAGAATGCCACCGTTCCTGAAATAGTTTGAGGAAATGAGCCGTCAAAGATGACCTTGCCCGTTCCAGCGATAAAGCTTCCTGAATTCATTGTAAAATTTCCACCGATGTGAATATCGGGTGTATGTCCACCGGTTCCGGTCACCCGGAGTATTCCTCCATTTATCACAAGCGAGTTATGGACTACCAAATCGGAGCCGGGTACCAGCGTCATTTCTCCGCCTGCATTCAACACCAGCATGTTGACTTCAATATTCCCGGAATAATTGGAGGGGTAATGAGGTCTTCCCGCTGGAAGCGTTACGATTGAAGCGGCATCGGGTATATCGTACGTATTCCAGTTCAGCGGATTATTCCACTCGGTAGAAATATTTCCCGTCCACACATAATTATTGGTGAAGGTGGGGGAAACTTTGATTATCAGCGGAGCAGAAGAGACCATAAGGCTCATCACGCCAGAAGCGTAATTCGGAAGAGGGGCTGGTTCACCCGTGCTGTTCAATCCGCTGATAATCCAGGCTGTGTCGGGCTTAAGCGTGGTGACGAGATTAACCTGAATGGTATTGTTGTCATCTCCTTTGATAGGGCGCCAGGCTGCAATGTGCGTGGGATTTCCCGATGAATCACCGAACAGGTATATCCAGGCATTACTGTCTTCACGCAAAGTATCAAGGAAATATTTATTTCCGAGCAGATGAACGAATGCCTGAAACGAAGTAAGCGCCTTTTTGGGAGTGAAGTTGGGCGGCTGTCCTTCCAGGCCTGAACGGCTGTAAAGATGACCGCTTGCCTGGTTGCCATAGAAATA
>DATLYB010000438.1:0-14639 GCA_035575215.1 Chitinophagales bacterium | reverse complement strand
CGCAGCGATTGCGACTTGGGCATTGCCGGTAATGGCGGAAAAGGCGGTGACGGGGGCCGCGGTGGAAATGGAGGTGACGGACAAGCCGGGCTGAGCAGGAACATTCAGCTGGATGGCGGACAACCGTTGGCTGCCTCCGGAATCAATTTCAATCTCGATTCCCAGCCGGTGATTTTCGCTGAAAACGTAAGCTGCACGAATCGTCCGGTAGGAATAGCCTCGGCAAACTCATCCAACTGGAACCTTGGTACAGGAGCTAATCCCCTATCCGCTGCCGGAGCGAACGTCAATCCGTTTTATACAAATACAGGAAGAAAAAATATCACCTACGGCAGCGATGGCTATACCGGCTTTGTCAATATTGTTATTGACAGTGCAGCGTTCAGGCCGGCAATAAAAAGTTCGGCACGCTTGATTTCTGCCGGCACGTATCTTTTATGCGCGGGCGAACGAGCCGATTTCACCACGAACACTCCTGCAGTGAATTACGACTGGAATTTTGGCGGAGCGGTAGTCCCCGATAATTACACCACCCGGAATGTAGCAGGGCTCGTGTTCGGCATTTCCGGCACATTTATCATCACTCTTCGCGTTTACACTGACTGCTGCGGCTGGTCTGTCGCTGACTCGGTGACTTTGATTGTTGAACCGCTGGCGAGTATTACGGTCAGTGGAGATACTGCATTATGTCCCGGTGAAACAACAACGCTCACCTTGTCAGGCGCAGCGTCTTATTCGTTCGTGCCGCTTTATCCAGCAGTAAGCGGTCCGGAGGCAACGATAACCTTGAGTCCGGACAGCACATCAGATTATCTTGTCATCGGATACAGTACTTCGGGCATTTGCACTACGATGGTTCCTGTTGCGATAACTGTAAATGAGCGCCCCGCAGTAACAACAACTGCCGCTCCTGCCACCTGCATCCATGATGGAAGCGCAACGGCAACTGTTACAGGCGGCAGCGGCTCATTCAGCTTTCAGTGGGATGATACCGATTCGCAGACAACCCGGACAGCAGTAAATCTTTTTTCGGGCAGCTATTCAGTCACGGTAACTGATAATATTTCGGGGTGTCTGGCTGAAGCTCTTGCTTTTGTACCTGCAGCCGGTCCGGTTGCTTTCATTCAAAATACCACTGACATTTCATGTTATGGCGGCAATGACGGAACGGCAACAGCGGCAGGCGCTGGCGGAACACAGCCTTACTCCTTCTTGTGGTCAAACGGAGGGCAAGGAGCAACCATATCCGGAGTAATTGCCGGAGAATATACCGTAACACTTACCGATAATGCCGGGTGCGCGTCTGTTGCAACAGCGTATGTTGCTCAGCCTGATTCCATGGTGGTGGCGGCAATGGTTCTCGATTCCAACTACTGCCATGACGACCTTCAGGGAAAGATTTTCGCAGTTGCCGATGGCGGGAATGGAGGATATTCATACGAATGGTTTTCCGATTCAACGCTTGTGTCACTTGTTGAAGATAATGATACCGCAGGCGATTTAGCTTCAGGTGTTTTCTTTGTGCTTGCAACCGACAGGAACGGATGCACAGCACGGAATACAGCCATCATCCCCGCGGCAAGGATGCCGTATATTCTTGACACCATCTTAATCAACCCTTCGTGCTTTGGTTATTCTGACGGGGAAATCACGTTGCTTGTATCAGATCCCCCCGGTAATTATTCTTTTGAATGGAATATCCCGTCAATCACTGACAGCATCGCAAGCGGATTGCATGCAGGAGATTACACAGTTAAAATTTCAGACGATTCCGGCTGCGACACACTAATGACAATCACACTCACCGAACCTCCGCCCGCATCCGTTAGGATCAGTCCCCATGATACCACCGTCAAACAGGGTCAAAGCGTTCAGCTGAGTTCTGTTTACACCTCATCTGTTCCTGCCGGTTCGCTCGCATATTCATGGTTTCCCTTTGAGTCATTAGATTGTGATACATGCCGCAATGCAATTGCCACACCACCCGCATCAACAACTTACACGTTAACGGTAACTGACCAGAATGGATGTCGGGCTGATGCCTCCGCCACCATAAATGTTGAACTGGATAAATCATTGTGGGTGCCGAATGCTTTTTCACCCAATGATGACGATGTCAATGATGTCTTTTATGTATATGGAAATGGCATCAAATCCATTTTATTTATCGTTGCCAATCGCTGGGGAGAGAAATTGTTTGAAAGCCGCGATGTTTCGGTGGGATGGGATGGAACTTACCGGGGCAAGCGGCTGAATCCCGGTGTGTATGCGTATTATGTGGAAGCGACATTTCTCGATGGCGACAGAAAAGCCGGCAAGGGGAGTGTAATGCTCATACGGTGAACTTTTTTATCTTCCAAAAATTCAAGTTGAAGAATTGTCTTTTTTTACCTTTAAAAAAAATTTTAGATAAAACTATGGAGTTCAATAATTTTATATTACGTTTGCATAATAACTACTGTTTTTACAGTAAGATTGTTTTCGTATTATTTGCAAACCTTTAAAAAATTTTACAGCATGAGTTATTTATCCAAACACCAAAATGAAATTCTGGTGAAAGCCAAAATGAAAGTGAGGGCGCTGAATCATCCATTGAGACAGAAGATGCTCTCGCTCATTAAAGACAACCGCAACCGCATGAATGTAACGGATATTTATGTAAAGCTTAGAATCGAACAGTCCGTTGCTTCACAGCATCTTGCTATCCTGAGAAATCAGGGGTTGGTGACCACTGAGCGGGAAGGAAAAACCATTTGGTACAGCGTTAATGATGCTGCCATCAAACATCTTCTCAAGAAATGTGAAGAGGCAACCAGTTGATTACTCTGCACTGGAGAAAAAAAAGGCTGTTTCACGAAAGAAAATGAAGCAGCCTTTTTTATTTTTTATTCAACGAAGCGCACAACCCCGCTGCACATGCCTTCGCGGGTGGTTATCGGGGGCGCGCCCAAATTGAGTGTGAGTGTAATTCTCACCCTTCCAGAATAATCTTCCCTTTCCCCTTGCTTTCCCCGCTCAGCATGCCCACGCTGCGCCTGACAAAGTCGGTGAGCTTGCTGCCTTTGAGCATGTTTTGCGAAAGCAGGGCGAGGTCGTAAAGCTGGCTCACCAGCTCTTCTTTTTTCTGTTTGGATTCCTCATTGAGGATGCTGCTGATGAGCGGATGGTTGGCGTTGACGATGAGGTGGTATTCTTCGGGCATGAAGTCGGGCCGGCCGTAGCCGCCAGCGGCTGCCATGTCGCGCATGCGCCTGGTGAATTCGGGGCGCGTAATCGTCACGGGCTGGTCATCGGGCGAGAGCGCCTTCACCACCACCGTGATTTTCGGGTCGTTAATTTGTTCTTTAAATAAAGCAATCAGCTTCTCTTCCTCGCGCCTGGAGAGGACGGATTCTTTCTTCTCCTCTTTTTCAATGAGGTGCTCCACCGTGTCGGCATCCACCCGCTTGAAGGATAATTTATCCAGCTTTGCCTCCAGATGGCTGAAGAAATGATTGTCAATAATGGAATCCATCACGAGCACGTCATAGCCCCGGTCTTTTGCCGCCTGCACGAAATGATGCTGCGCCTCCGCGCTGGCGGTGTAAAGCGCCACGATATGGTCGTGCCGGTCGGTTTGCAGCGCCTTGATTTTATCCTTGTATTCGTCAATGGTGAAAAACTGCTTTTCGGTGTTTTGCAGCAGGCAGAACTCCTTCGCCTTCTCGAAGAATTTCTCATCGCTAATCATCCCGTATTTCACGAACACGCTGATGTGCTCCCATTTTTCTTCAAACTCCCTGCGGTTTTCCCTGAACAGCTCCGAAAGCTTCTCGCCCACTTTCTTGGTGATGTAGGATGAAATCTTCTTCACGTTGGGGTCGCTCTGCAGGTAGCTGCGCGACACGTTCAGCGGGATGTCGGGCGAGTCAATCACGCCATGCAGGTGCATCAGAAATTCGGGCACGATGCCCTCCACCGAATCGGTGACGAACACCTGCCGGCAATACAACTGGATTTTGTTTTTCTGGAATTCGTAAGCGCCCTTCAGCTTCGGGAAATACAGAATGCCGGTGAGGTTGAAGGGGTAATCCACGTTCAGATGAATCCAGAACAGCGGGGCATCGGAAAAAGGGTAAAGCTCTTTGTAGAAATCCCGGTAGTTCTGGCTGGTAAGTTCGGAAGGCTTCTTTGTCCAGGCGGGCTCGGTGTTGTTGATTTGCCTGCCGTCAAAGCGGATGGGCACGGGGAGGAACTTGCAGTATTTTTCCAGCAGCGACCGGATGCGGTCTTTCTCCAAAAATTCTTTTGACTCATCGCTGATGAAGAGAATCACATCCGTGCCGCGCGATTTCTTTTTGGTTTCATCCAGTGAATATTCGGGGCTGCCATCGCACGACCACTTCACGGCTTTCGCATCGGGCTTGTATGACTTAGTGATGATTTCCACTTTATCGGACACCATGAAGGCGGAATAAAATCCGAGCCCGAATTTGCCGATGAGGTTGGTTTCGTTCCTGAATTTCTCCACAAACTCCTGCGCGCTGGAGAAGGCGATTTGGTTGATGTAGCGTTTCACCTCCTCGCCCGTCATGCCGATGCCGCGGTCGCTTACGGTGAGGGTTTTTTCTTTTTCATCAATAGTGATTTCGATGGCGAGGTCGCCCAATTCCTCTTTCACTTCGCCAGCGGCAGCCAGGGCTTTCAGCTTTTGGGTGGCATCCACGGCATTGGCGACCAGCTCGCGCAGAAAAATCTCATGGTCAGAATAGAGAAATTTTTTGATAATCGGGAAGATATTTTCGGTCTTGACGTTGATTTGTCCGGTTTCCATAGTTCACAAATTTTGTGTACAAAATTACGGAAGCGGAGGTTTCTAAGGCAGAGGAGGCATCACCGCAGGCGATGATTCGCGGTTCAGAATCTCTGTTTGCTGCCGGATGGATTCCTGATGAATGAGCTGAAAAATTTTCAAAATCAGTTCGTCTGACAAGCCGAGTTCTTTGGCTAATTCCGTTCGTGTGTGCGCAATCTCATGCCACCGTTCGGGCTGCAATACCGCAATATTGTTTTCCTTTTTGAACAAGCCGATTTGCTCAATCACGTCCATCCGCTCCTTCAAAGCGCGAATCAGTTCATCATCGTGCTTGTCAACCAGTTCGCGCAACTCTTCCAGCGTTGCTTTCAGTTTTTTCGTGGTGACGCCCTTCTCGCGGATGTTCAGATTTTCCAGCAGCATCTTTAATCCTTCCGGAGTCACCTGCTGTTCTCTGTCGCTCCACGCCTTATCAGGATGGGGGTGCGTTTCAATCATCAGCCCGTCAAAGTTCAGGTCCATCGCCTGCTGGGCAACCTGCTGCAACAAATCACGCCTGCCGCAGATATGGCTGGGGTCGCAAATCATGGGCAGTCCGGGATAATAACCTTTCAGCTCAATGGGAATCTCCCACATCGGCTGATTGCGGTATTTTGTTTTTTCGATGGAGGAAAACCCGCGATGGATGGCAAGGACGTTTTTGATGCCAGCGTTTTGAATCCGCTCCATGGCGCCAATCCATAGATTCAAATCAGGATTGACGGGATTCTTGACCATCACAGGAATATCAACCCCTTTCAGCGCATCAGCAATTTCCTGCACGGTGAAGGGATTGACGGTGGAACGCGCGCCAATCCACAGCACGTCAATGCCATGCTTCAGGCACAACTCCACATGCTTGGTTTTTGCCACTTCAACGGCCACTCTCAGGCCGGTTTCATGCTTCACCCGTTGCAGCCATTTCAATCCAACAGCGCCAATGCCTTCAAAGGCGCCCGGTCGGGTTCGCGGCTTCCAGATGCCTGAGCGGAACAGGGCGATGTTCAAAGGCTTGAGCGAGCGGGCGGTTTCCATCACCTGCTCTTCGGTTTCCGCGCTGCACGGACCGGCAATCAAAAAAGGGCGGGATGTTTTTATGTCTCCAAAATCAATGTTGCCGGAAGGTGACATGAGGCGAAATTAAAAAAGCGATGGGGATTATTCATAAGTTTCATCCCGCCACTCCAAAGGAAAGTCCGGACTGTTTTCTTTGATGAAAAAAAGTTAAACGGTTCGTTTTACACAGTGTGGTTTTTCCGAATTTGCAAAAACTGGAAATCGTTTATCGAAGAATCGGGGCATCGGATGAATGTCAGCGAAATGAATCAGCGCAGTGAGGTGTTAATAATTCCGGATTGCAGCTCCTTCACTGTTTTCCCGCTGCCGTCATGTTTCCATCCGGGCGGCATATAGAGATAGCGCAGCTTGTCCTGCCAATGGGGCGCGGCTTTCACGTCATTCCATAAATCAATGAACTCGTGCAGTTGTGTGTTTAAGATATTGTAGCTGTGCCAGTTTTTGCGGATGCCGTAATTCGGCTTTTCTTCTTCCGGCTGATAGGAGCCGAAAATTTTATCCCAGAAAATAAAGAAGCCGCTGTAGTTGCGGTCCAGATATTTCACATCGGAGCCGTGATGCACGCGATGGTTGGACGGAGTCACCAGGATTTTATCGAGCAGTCTCCATCGTCCCGCAAATTCGGTGTGATAAGCCAAGCCGTAAAACTTAAATGCCGTATCAAGGATGATGTAGATGAGCGGATGGATGCCCAGCAGCGGAATCCAGATGATGAAGGGGAAATGAAAAATAGCATCAAACGCGCTGCCGCGGATGCCGGTGGTGAGGTCGTAGTGCTTCGGAGAATGATGCACCACGTGCACGCACCACAGCAAGCGCACTTCATGGTCGAGGCGGTGGGAAACATAGAAGACCAAATCATTTATCAGGAAGCAGAGCGCCCACACATACCAGGCGAATCCCAAATCAAACAGGCGGTATTGATACACCCAGCTTTGCGCGCCATAGGCGAACAGCGTATAAAAAACGTACCCGAATCCGAAGGAGAGCGCCCCGCACCCGATACCCAGCCAGCGCGATTTTTTATCACGCTGTTTTTGCTGAATCACCATCACGATGGTCTCCATGATGATGGCAGAGATGCCGAAGGCATAGAGCACCGGTGTGAAATACTGCTGGAATCCCGCCAGCTTTTCTATGACCGACATGGGTAAAAATTAGCGAATTTATTGCAGTAATTTCTTGATTTATCTTTGCCCGCATGTCTGTTGCCGTGCTGAATGCTTCTATCTTCGAGGACACCCAAATCGCTTTTTCCCATCTTTCGAACTTTGAACTGAGAAAAGCCTATTACCTCTACCAGTCGTTCAACAATCCGCTGCTGCTGAAAGCCGGGATGAGCCTTGCCAGCCTCGCCTTCCGCCTTCACCTGCCGGTGGAATTCATCATCAAGGCTACTGCCTACCGGCAGTTTTGCGGGGGCGAAACATTGAAAGAGTGTGCAGAAACCATCGGGCGTCTTGCCGCAAGCGGCATTCTCACCGCATTGCAATACAGCGTTGAAACCAAAGCGGGCGAAGCCGACTACAATAAGACCGCCCGGGAGTTGGTGAATGCCGTTGACTTTGCCTCAAAAAACCGCCATGTCAAGGTAATCTGCTCCAAACTTACCGGACTCGGCAGCTTTGAATTATTTGAGAAACTGCATGCCAACGGTTCGCCCGACCATGAGGATACCAAGGCGCTGGAGCGCATCCGCGAACGCATGGATTTGGTTTGCTCCTTTGCATCCAAAGCAGGGGTAGAGCTTTTCTTTGACGCAGAGGAGAGCTGGATTCAACGCCCGATTGACATGCTGATTGATGAAATGATGCTTCGCTACAATAAAGAGCGGGCCATTGTTTACAATGCTTTTCAACTGTACCGCACTGACAGGCTCGACTTTCTGAAAGCATCCTACGAAAAGACAAAAGCGAACAACGTGGTGCTTGGCGCCAAACTCGTTAGGGGCGCCTACATGGAAAAAGAACGGCAGCGTGCAAAGCGCAAAGGCTATCCCTCTCCGATTTATCCTGACAAGGCGGCAACGGATAAAGCTTACAATGAGGCGCTTGATTTCTGCGTGAAAAATATTGACGGCATTTCATGCTGTGCCGCCACGCACAATGAAGAAAGCTGTTTGCATCTGATGAACTTGCTGGACACCAAAGGCATCCGGAGAAACCATCCGCACATTTTTTTCTCACAGCTTTACGGAATGGGGGAACATTTGACTTACCACCTCGCCCGCGAAGGCTTTACCGCTACCAAGCTTGTTCCCTACGGACCGGTGCGGGAAGCAATTCCTTATTTGATTCGCAGGGCTGAGGAAAACAGCGCCATCACCGGACAAGCAGGCAGGGAACTGCAGATGATTGAAAAGGAAATGAAACGGAGGGGCTTGATATGAAGAGGCGGTTGCAGTCCTTGAATTTCTCCACACGTGTTGAAAGAGCGAAATGGGAGGCGGAGAATTTTATAGGTTAACTTTAAATTGTTAATAGTCCGGTAGTGTCAAAGCAGAGCCGGGTGTTCACAAGGGCTTTAGCCCTGACCCTCGAAAAAAGTAACGGACTATTAAAGTGTGAATGAGCATGATTTTTTAAAACTAAAAAAGCTTAGGCTCATGCAGCAATATCTCCATCTTCTGCAAGACCTTCTCGATAAAGGCGTCAATAAAGAAGACCGCACGGGCACGGGCACGTTCAGCCTGTTCGGATACCAGATGCGTTTTGACTTGCAAAAGGGCTTTCCTCTTTTGACCACAAAAAAACTGCATGTCAAATCCATTATCCATGAATTGCTTTGGTTTCTGAAAGGCGATACCAACGTCAGGTATCTGAAGGAAAATGACGTCACCATTTGGAACGAATGGGCGGATGAAAAGGGCGAGCTGGGACCGGTGTATGGATACCAGTGGCGCTCATGGCCTGCCCCTGACGGGAGAAAGATTGATCAAATCAGCAACGTCATTCGCGAAATAAAAACCAACCCCGATTCCCGCAGGCTGATAGTATCTGCCTGGAATGTGGCTGACATCGAGAAAATGGCGCTGCCACCCTGCCATTGCCTGTTCCAGTTTTATGTGGCGAACGGAAAATTGTCGTGTCAGCTTTACCAGCGCAGCGCTGACGTTTTTCTCGGAGTGCCGTTCAACATCGCTTCGTATGCGTTGCTAACGATGATGGTGGCGCACGTCTGCAATCTGAAACCGGGAGAATTCATACACACCTTTGGTGACATTCATCTTTACAAGAACCATGTGGAGCAGGCTCATCAGCAGCTGATGCGGCAACCGCGACCGCTTCCGAAGATGTCGCTCAATCCGGCAGTAAAATCCATCTTTGATTTCAAGTATGAAGATTTCCACCTGATGAACTATGACCCCCATCCGCATATCAAAGCGGAGGTTTCTGTTTGAATACGGGGGCTTTTTTTTCTGTTACGGGTTTCCTGCGCATATCTTTATTAAAAGATTAAGGTTGTGAGAAACCAAGTGAAAAAATCAATCAAAACCGCTGCGCTCTGCGATACGCATGAAGGAATAGTGAAAGCAGCATTACCGGTGTTCAAAAGCTATGGTAAGAAGAAATCATTTGACGGAGAAATCGTCACCGTACGCGTGTTTGAAGATAATATGCTGGTAAAAGAGGCGCTGGGTAAAAATGGAAAGGGCAAAGTGCTGGTCGTAGATGGTGGCGGCTCGCTGCGCTGCGCGCTGATGGGCGACAACCTTGCTCAAATGGCACTGGACAATAAGTGGGAAGGGGTGATTATCTACGGCTGTATCCGCGACTCGGCAATGATTGACACAATGAACGTTGCTGTGAAAGCGCTGAACACCATTCCGCTGAAAAGCAAAAAGGACGGTGAAGGAGAAAGGAACGTACCTGTGACATTCGCGGGGGTAACCTTCAAGCCCGGTGATTTTGTTTATGCAGATGAAGACGGAGTGGTGGTCACTGACAGAAAAATGATTTGAAAACTAACCTTAAAGGTCAGACCTGTTCACAAGCAAATAACATCCTCCGAGGCACACGAGGATATAAGCGAAGGCAAGTGCTATCGCAGCGTCAGGCGAAAGCGTGGAACCGTCACTGGGCACCTGCAATGCAATGGTTCCCGGGTCGGGAATCAACCCTCCGAAATTTTTCATCGGAAAGAAACGGTCAATCTCATCAGGAAGACGCAGCCGCAGAATGCGCTCGAAAGCCACCACATACACCAAATAGAGGAGAATGGAAATCGCAGAGCGTTTCAGGATGAATGCGAAAAGAGCCGCCACTGACATATAGCCTGACATCTGCACAAACAGCCGGAGCAGGAAATAAATTTTTTTATACACATCTCCGAAATCATCAAAATGCCCGGCTATCAACCCTCTTACCAGCCCCCACAGAAATATCAGCCCGATAAGGAACACAGAAACAGCGCCAATCAGTATGAATTTTGAATACACAATCTCCTCGCGCGATAATCCGTCAATCAGATTTTGGCGGAATGTTTTAAACGTATATTCGTTTGTAATCAGCATGATGATGAGAATAGCTGGCAAAATGTTCATGAAACTGGCTATGTAAGCCAGGTGATGCCACACGTCAGGAAAACTGAAGAAGGTGACGGCAGAAACCGAAAGCGATGATTCAATCATCCGGAGAGTGCTGGTGACCATTATAAAAATCAAAGCATAAATGGCGAGCACTATCCAGAAAGCGCCATAGCTTCTCACTTTGATGAATTCTATTCGCAGCAGCCTACGCATGGGAAGACGTCAATTCCAGAAACAGGTTTTCCAGGCTCTTGCGCTTGGTGACCAAATGACTCAGCGTGATGCCCTTGTCAAAAAAATAGCCGTTCAGCTCCGCGGTATTTACGTTAGTGTGGAATTTCAGAACCAGCTTGTCTTTTTCTTTTTTACATGATTGCAATCCGCTGATTTCTTTGGCTGCCGATTCCAGCGCTTCCATATTTTCACTGGCAACCTCCACCTGATTATCTTTTCCGAGGATGTCTGAAACTCTGCCTGAAGCTATCGTATCACCGGCTTTCAGGATGACCACATGGGTGCACACCTTCTCCACCTCGTCCAGCAGATGGCTGGCAAGGATGATGGTTTTTCCTTCCCTGCCGATTTCGGTGATGAGCGTGCGGATTTCGGCTATGCCCTGCGGGTCGAGCCCATTGGTAGGCTCGTCAAGCACCAATGCCTCCGGATTGACAATCAGTGTGGAAGCGATAGCGAGGCGCTGCTTCATCCCCAGGGAGTAGGTTCGGTACAAGGAGTTCCTGCGGCTCGTTAATCCCGTTGTCTGGAGGGCGGTGTGAATATTTTTGCTTCCCCTGTTTTTTATTGCCGCCACTACTCTGAGGTTTTCAACTCCGGATAGATGGGGATAAAAATTGGGTGATTCCAGCAGAGCGCCAATCCTGCGTCTTCGCGTATGGTGCGAAGCAGGCTTGCCAAACCATTCATAGCTTCCGTTATCGGCTTTTATCGCTCCCAGCATGATGCCCAGGCAGGTGGTCTTGCCGCTGCCATTGGGACCCAAAATGCCGCAGATGCTTCCGGGCTCTACTGTCAGGCTGAAGTTGGTCAGCGCTTTTACCCTGCCGTAATGCTTGGTAAGATTCTCCGCTTCCAGAATGTAAGCCAATGTGAATAAAAAGTTTATAAAAGTGCGGCTAAAAATAAGTTATTTAAGGCGGTGATGCGGTTTGTCGCCCGATTTTTTAACTGTTAAGGGATTTAAGGGATGCTCAGAAAATATCTCAATAAAGACCTTCTCGAAGCCGGCTGCGATGAGGCGGGGCGCGGATGCCTTGCAGGACCTGTGTTTGCCGCAGCCGTAATTCTTCCCAAAGGGTTTCACAGCAGCCTGCTGCGCGATTCAAAAGAATTAAGTGCCACCCAGCGCTATGAACTGCGCGATATGATTCAGCAGAGCGCCCGCTGCTGGGCGGTGGCTTCCGTTGACAGCCGCGAGATTGACCGCATCAATATCCTGAACGCTTCTTTCCTCGCCATGCACAAGGCGATTGCGAAACTGTCAGTGGTTCCCGAAGTGCTTTTGATTGACGGCAACCGCTTCACGCCTTATGAAAACATTCCATTCACCTGCATCGTGAAGGGCGATGCCAAATACCAAAGCATTGCGGCTGCCTCTATTCTTGCAAAGACATATCGCGATGATTTCATGAAGCAGCTGCATAAAAAATTTCCGCATTACGGATGGGAGCGCAACAAAGGCTATCCCACTGCCGAACACCGGGAAGCCATCATTAAATATGGAATCGTGGATGAACATCGCAACAGCTTCCGGCTCTATCCTCTGCCGGAACAGATGCAGTTATTTTAATTCGATGGTTGGCTGAACTCCTCCTCCTCAAAATCAGTCAATCCATTAAATTTGCCCGTTATCTTCCCTATGCGTTACACTCCTATTGATTCAAATTTTTTTATTGCCAACCGGAAAAATTTCATCCGGCATCTTCCCAAAGGTTCTCTTGCAATTTTCAACTCCAACGAGTTGATGCCCAAAAGTGGTGATGCCACCTTCCCTTTCCGCCAGCATCCGGATATGTTTTACCTCACCGGGATTGATCAGGAAGACACCTCGCTCATTCTTTTCCCTGAGTGCCCGGTGGAAAAATACCGTGAGGCGCTGTTCGTGAGAAAAACCAGCGAGCAAATCATGATTTGGGAGGGGGAGAAGCTGTCGCAGGAGGAAGCAGGTAAACTTTCGGGAATCAAAACCGTGCTGTGGAAAGACGAATTCGAAGGCGTGCTGAAAACGGTGATGTACCTGGCACACACCTGCTACCTCAACTCGAATGAAAACGACAGGGCTTCAGCCGCTGTTCCCGATTATGACTTGCGGTTTGCCCGGCAATTGAAAGAACGGTATCCGCTTCATCGCTTTGAACGGGCTGCTCCCATCATGTTATCTCTCCGCTCAGTGAAGGCTGACATTGAAATCGAGCTGCTCAAAAAAGCCATCGGCATCACTGAAAAAGCTTTCCGCAGGATTTTGAAGTTCGTGAAGCCGGGCGTGATGGAATACGAAGTGGAAGCCGAACTGACGCACGAATTTTTGCGCAGCGGAACCAACCATGCCTATCATCCCATAGTCGCTTCGGGAAAAAGCTCCAACATTCTGCACTATGTCACCAACAACAAGCAGTGCAAAGATGGCGATGTGCTGCTGCTTGATTTTGCCGCGGAATATGCCAACTACGCCTCTGACCTCACGCGAACCATTCCCGTGAACGGAAAATTTTCCAAACGCCAGAAAGACGTGTATAATGCCGTGCTGCGCATCCAGCGCGAGGCGATGAAGATGATGAAACCGGGCATCAAGCTGGATGATTTCAACAAGGATGTGGGAAATGTGGTGACGGAGGAGTTAATCCAACTTGGATTGCTGAAAAGCGCGGATGTGAAAAAGCAGGACCCGGAGAAACCGCTTTGGAAAAAATACATGCCGCACGGAATCTCACACTTCCTGGGATTGGATGTGCACGACATCGGCAACCGCTATGAGCCAATCAAAGCCGGGATGGTGTTCACCTGCGAGCCGGGCATCTACATCAGGGAGGAAGGCTTCGGCATCCGCATTGAAAATGATGTGCTCGTATCAAAAACCGGAACGGTTGACTTGATGAAAGATATTCCCGTGGAAGCTGAGGAGATTGAGGAACTGATGAGAAGGCAACCTTGAACTGCCGGTAAAAATCGGTTTCATGCTATCAAAGCTGACTTTGCATTGGTCGTTTGTCGTTCGTAGTTGTTCTATCGCTAACCACAAACGACAACCACAAACGACAACCATTTCTTATGTCTCTCCACATCCCTGACACGAGCCTATCCCGCGTGATTGTGATTGGTGGCGGATTCGGAGGGATTGAATTCTGCAAACATCTCGATACGCGGAAATTCCAGCTCGTTCTGTTCGACCGCTATAACTTCCACACGTTTCAGCCGCTGCTCTATCAGGTCGCAACCGCGGGGCTGGAGCCGAGTTCCATTGCAGGTCCTCTGCGCAAACTGTTTGTGAGCAAAAAGAATTTCTATTTCCGCATGGGAGAGGTGACGCGAATCATTCCCGAAAAGAATTGCATTCAGACCTCGCTCGGAGAAATCCGGTATGATTATCTGGTGATAGCCAGCGGCACCAAGACCGGCTTTTTCGGGCATGACGAAAATTACCGCGAAGTGTTCCCGCTTAAAAATCTGCCGCAAGCATTGAGTATGCGCAACACCATTCTCAGAAATTTCGAAAGCGCGCTGCTGGTGGATGATGAGGACGAAAAACAGAAGCTGCTCAATTTCGTGATTGTGGGTGGCGGACCCACCGGGGTGGAAGTGGCAGGTGCGCTCAGCGAGCTGCAAAAGCACGTGCTGCCGAAAGATTATCCCGAATTGGATTTCAGGCAGATGCGGATTTACCTGATTGAAGGCGTTGACCGTGTGCTGAGCGCCATGTCGGAAAAATCATCACGTGATGCGCTGGATGCCCTGAAGAAAATGGGCGTCCAGGTGATTTTGAACAAGCTCGTAGTAAAACATGACGGAGAAAAGGCAAAGCTCAATGACCGAACGGAGATTCCCTGCAAAACGCTGGTGTGGGCAGCGGGCGTCACGGGTGATTTAATAACAGGATTGCCGGCTTCAGCCGTTGGGAAGGGCAATCGTTTTGTAGTAAATGAATTCAACCAGGTGAAGGGGTATGAAAATATTTTCGCGATAGGG
>DATLYB010000437.1:0-2214 GCA_035575215.1 Chitinophagales bacterium | reverse complement strand
AGGTATAGGCTCCTGTGCCACCGGTGGCATCAACCCCCGCACGTCCGTTCATTTGTCCGTTACAGGTAACATCCTTTTTGTGCATGGTGAGGCTGATGGGATTAGGTTGCGTGATATTTGTTGAAGCCGTTGCCGTGCATCCGTTTTGGTCGGTGACGGTTACGGTGCAAGTCCCAGCGCAAAGATTGGAGGCGGTTTGAAGCGTCTGCCCATCACACCAGCTATAGGTGTATGTTCCGGTTCCACCTGACGGATTTGCTCGGGCGCTTCCGTTGCAGAAACTGTTGCAGGTAACATTCACTACATTGCTGATGCTAACGATAAGAGCTGCGGGCTCTGTGATAGTGACAGTGTGAGTTTTCCTGCATCCTCCCGCAGTGGTATCTGAAACAGTTACGGTGTAGGTTCCTGCGGTTAAGCCGGTGCGGTCTTGCGTGACAGCCGGTCCATCGCTCCAACTGTATTCATAAATTCCCGACCCCCCGGATGGAGTAATATCAATGGCTCCGTTACTGCCCCCGTTGCACAAAACGTGTGTGACGGAGGAGGAAACATTCATTGCCGGACCTACTGTGATGTAATCATCCAGCGTGTCTGTCAAAGTTCCGCCCGGGTATGTTGACCACAGGATTGCATCATACGTTCCGGGAGTGTTGTAAGTGACCACAGGACTTGCAGCAGTTGAACTGCTGGGCGTGCCACCCGGAAAATACCACTGACGTGAAGAGGGCGGAACGGTATTGTCATCATAATAAGTGACTTGGTCTCCAGCGCAAATCAAAGTGTCGCTGGCATGATAGATGGGGTCAGGCAGAGTAGGGTCAACGAGCGTGAAAGGGCTGCAAGCAGTGATGTTGCTGATGGTTGCCGTATTGGTGGTTGAATTATTGGAGCCTCCCGGAAGTCCCCAAACAAGAGTGCTTTCATTCCATTGGTGAGGCTTTAGCAAAGTTTCGTTGATAGCATTTGTTCCGGTGTTCCATTCTTTGTCTAAATACCGCATCGTAAGAGAACAGGCAGGCGCAGTAGAATAATTTCCGCACTCGTACACCCAGTAGCGGTCTAACTCGCGGTTTGCATTCTCAGAGCCGACAAAGTTGTTGAGATTGGTGACGCCCGGAGGCAACGGGCGGTTATTTACAGGCAGCTGCGGGTCGGTGGGATAGGTTGCAACGGAAATCCACCCTGTGCCTCCGGAAGGGGTTCCGGCAGTTTGAATGGAGTAGTCAAAAAAAATCGGACTGTATGCAAGAAAAGGAGTGTACACTCTTGCAGCAAAAGGGAAGGTATAAGTAGTGCCGGCACTTGCATTGTCAATATACCAGTATATGCTGCCTGTCGTGGTGATAGCCGGGACTACAGCGGGAAAAGTCGGAGTTTCGCTTAGTATATATCCGCTTGTTCTTTGAATGAAAGAGGTAGAAGTGTTTTCAATGTGAAGGTCATTGCCGTTTAGAATTAAGTTACTGTTGTCAATTACCAGTTTATTTTTGATGTGCACATCTCCTTCGAGTTTTCTGGGAACTTTCAGCCCTATTTTATCAAACACCATGTAGCCACTGGGACCTTCTCCGTCAATGAAATACAGAGGGTCGCCTGTTGTGCCATAATTTGGCCCTGTGTTATACACAAAATTGACATAGGAGCTATACGTGGTAATATCTACGTTTCCTCTCTCATAAATCCAGTTTCTTTCTACATCAATGGTGTCTTTAAGAAAGAGTGTTCCTGAAGGTTTATCTATTTTAATATGGGGCAGAAATCCTGTCCTGCTGTTATTGCTTCCATCTAAGATTTGATTGCCCGTTCCGTCTATTACGATGTAGGCATTTCCCTCACAATTAACAGCACCGGTAGCATGGTAAGTAACAATCACATTTCCCTTCGCGCTTATTACGCCATCGTATATATCTGAAAAATTATTTCCTTCAATTATTAAATCGTTAAGGACTTTCAGCGTATCACTTGAATTTATTCTCCGCTCGTCATTAACTCCCGTTCCTTGAATTCTGACGTTGTAAAGCGAATGAGTCCCCCTGATGGCACCCGTTCCCAAGAAATAGACTGTTGAGGTGCCGGGGTCAATATTTCCGGTAATGTAAATCCAGTCAGGACCTACGGTAATGTAATTAATAAGAAAAAGAGTACCAGAAGGTTTGTTAATAATGACATTTTCTATCCACCCGCTTGTTCCCGTGAAATTCTGATTGCCTG
>DATLYB010000436.1:0-8347 GCA_035575215.1 Chitinophagales bacterium | reverse complement strand
GTCAACGCGGGCATCGGAGCCTTTGCCGGAGATTTTCCTCTTGGAGAGGAAGAGGACACCACCAATGCGCTGAATTTTGGCGTGTATGCCACGTCAGGCAAGACCACCAACGAAAACCGGGCAGGCTTTTTTCAGATAAATACTGATGAGGCGCAGGCAAGCGTCAATATAGCTGTGCTGGGACAGGTGACCGGTGATTCAGCCCATGCCTCCAACTACTGGGCGGGCTTCTTCGATGGCAAGGTGGAAATCACCGGTGACCTGGTGACGCCCAGCGACCGCATGCTGAAAAAAAATATCGAAGACATTGACAATGCACTGGAAAAGCTCATGCAACTGCAGCCGCGCCAGTATGAGTACAAGACGGACGAATATGAAAACATCACGCTGGGAAAAGGGCGTCATTACGGGCTTCTTGCCGATGAGCTGAAAGATGTGTTCCCCGAGCTGGTGCATGAGGTCACCCATCCCGCCCAATGGAAGCGCACCGGCAAGTGGCTCAGCGGCACCGTTGTCCACCCGCAGATGTCATATAGCGGAATCAACTACCTTAAACTAATACCTGTTTTTATTCAAGCGATGAAGGAGCAGCAAGCCATCATTGACTCGCTGCAAGCATCTGTTCAATCCATGGATGACCGGCTGAAAGCCCTCGAAGCCAAAGAAGGCGTGCAATACCGCATGAGCGACCCCGGCAGCGAAGAAACCGTTCATGAGATGACCGTTGAGTTAAGCACGCTACAAGTGGTGGTGCTCGACCAGAACGTCCCCAACCCGTTTGCCGAATCCACCTCTATCAGCTATTTCATCCCCGAAGAAGCAGGCGCGGCAAAAATCATGTTCTTCGACCTCACCGGCAGAATCCTGAAAACCGTTGATGTGCAGAAAGGCTACGGCATCATAACGGTGTTCGCCCCCAACCTCAGCAGCGGCACCTACAGCTATTCGCTGGTGATTGACGGCAGGGTGGCGGAGACGAGGAGGATGGAGAAGATGCGGTAATCCGCTGCCTGATGCCGTTTTGAAAGAGCCGGAAAGCGTTTTAACTAAACCCGAATTACGCATTGGAAAACCAGCCTAAACAGCTTTCAGAAAGTTTTAAACTTTCGGAAAGCTTCGGAAATGGTTTTTTACTGCGCATTGGAAATTTTCTATTGCGTAATTTGAGCTAAACATATCACCCCCTCGGTTTTTTAATTCCATTTTAATTCTTCGTTTTCATTTCGTTTCCATTTCTTCGTAGTTTTCAGAGAGATTACTTTTTATTTTCCTAAAGCCCCCTTCAGCGATGGATTTGCGTTCAGTTCCGCCCAAAATCATCATCTATGAAAGCGAGTTGGAATTTATCGCCCGCTGCGTGATGGATTTTCCGCATCTTGAAACAGGGGGTGATTTTTTTGGATTGTGGACAAAAGAGGGTTATCCGGTGATTCAATTTGTAACCGGACCGGGGAAAAAAATCGAACGCACTGCATCCCATTTCAACCAAGATATTGACTACCTCAAGGAATCCGGCAGCATTTTGAACGCCCGCTACGGTCTTGAGCACATTGGCGCCTGGCATTCCCATCACAGAATGAAGCTGCATGAGCCCAGTCCCGGTGATGTGCACACCATGCGCACCGCTTTGCGGGGAACCGGATTCTCCCGCTTCATCATCTCCATCTGCAACATTGACAAGCACGGTGAGGTGTTTCTGAACGGATTTCTTTTCCAGCGGGAAAATATCAACAACTACAGGCTTTGCAACTGGACGATATTGGATGACATCAGCCCGGTGAGAACAGCCGTCTTACATAAGGAGGGTAGCCCTTTTCATGAACCGTCAACCGAAGCCGCTGATGTTTCTTACTATGTGAAAAACACCGAGGCGGCTGACGTGCCTGTAACCAAAGAAATAGCGGAGAAGCCTGACATTCCAAAAAACGCCTATTGGAACACCCCGGAGGGCAAGAAGTATCTGAAAGATGTTTTTGACAAGCTGAAGAAAAGAGAAGACCTTGCGGATGTCGAATTAGTGCAGCTTCCCGACAAGCGCATAGCGGTTTCATTCAGGCATGATAATAGTAAATTTGAAATCAGGTTTCCGCATGAATTCCCGGATAAGGAAGCCGAGGTAGTGGAGAAAATCGGGGTGGGCGAACTGGTGAGGCTGTTGCGTTCGGCAAGGAAGCCAAAGGGTCGAATCGGCAAATTTCTGGAATCAATAAATATTCTGGATAAGATTTGATATTGTCGTTACCTTGTCATGGGCTGGGCTACTGAACAGCAGAAAAGGCTGAAGAAGGAGATGGAAGTGCTTCACCAGTACTTTCCGGGATTCAAGTTGCGGTATCTTGACAGGAATGTATGTATCGAAGGATGGATGAAAACGAATTTGAACAACAAATACCAGTTGCGGCTGTATGTTCCTTACGATGTGCCCAATTCGATTCCGGAGGTGGTGATTCTATATCCGGAGCACTTGGTGGATTACCATGGAAAACGGCTGGTAGATTATCACCAGAATGCCAATATGCACCTGCTCGCTCCGCGTGACGGCTATCCGTCCATTTGCACGTTCAAGCCCACGCACTGGAACCCGAGCCTGACGTTTTACAATGTGCTGGTGAAAACCCGCATCTGGCTGGAGGCATTCGAAGGGCATAAAATAACAGGGCGTCCCATTGATTATTTTTTAAAACATCAAACCTAACTTTGTTGTTATGGCAAAAGACAAAGACCCCAAAAAAGTGCTTGAAGAACTGGCAAAGAAAAATGCCGAACAATCGGAAAAGAAGCTCACCTTCGACCCCGAAACCGGTGAACTCATCATCAAGAATCCGGAAGACACCTCGCACAAACCCAATGAAATCGTGGTTGACCAGATTTATAAAGACGGGTTCTTCGCTTCCCGGGTTTAAAGTCTAAGTTTTTAAGCCTTATTTCCAACAGCAGAAACTTCAAACCTCTGACTTCAAATAAAACATTAATCATTTAAAGTGTCACCGGTCGTCTATCTCTTCGAACAGCAGATTATTGCACACTTTAAGAAATCAGGCAACAAAACAACGGTAGTGAACGGGGATGCTTACGGATGGGACTATGACTCCGTCTTTCACGCCTATTTGAATTCCCCTCTGCTGCGCCCCGCGGGATTGCAGGCATCCTGCGTGTTTATTCTTTCCGGCTCATCCTCGCTTTTTTCTGAAACGGACACGCACATTCAAAAGCTTCGCAGCGAATACGCCACCTCCAAGGAAGCGTTGCTCATCTTTTTGGTGATGGATGGAAAAAAAATCCTGCACAAGGCTTTTTTGCTGAAAGAAAGCGCACTGATGGAATGCGAAGTGAAATTTGTTCCCGCAAAGTCGGAGTTGTTTTCAAGAAGCCATGGACTTTTGGAAACTGATGTGCTGGCGCGAAAATCGATGGGCATCGTGGGGCTGGGCAGCGGAGGCTCGCCCATCGCGGTGGAGCTGGCGAAAGCAGGTGTCGGGAAATTTGTGCTGATAGATTTCGACAGAATCGAACTCTCCAATGTCGCCCGGCATATCTGTGGCATCAACGATTTGGGGCGATTCAAGACCAATGCGGTGCGGGGCGCCATTCGCCAGAAAAATCCTTACGCTGAGGTGAAAACGCTTGAGATGGATGTCACCCGGCATCGCGCTGCCTGTGCCGAAGCCTTGTCAGGCGTTGACCTGATTATTGCCGCCACGGACAATGACCGCAGCCGTTTCTTTTTGAATGAGGTTGCACTCAAGTACCGGATTCCCGCCATCTTCGGGCGGGCGATTACGCGCGCTGCGGGCGGTGACGTGATGCGCGTGCGCCCCTTCGAGGGACCGTGCTACAGTTGCCTCTATTCCCAGCACCTTCGCCCCACGGGCGATGATGAGGAAATCTCGCAGGAATCACAGGCGAAGAAGCTGCTGCCCGACTACACCAGCGAGAAAGAGTTGCACAAAGTTATCCAGGTGGGATTGGCTTCCGACATCGCGCCTATTTCCAATTTCATGGTGAAACTGGCACTGGTGGAGCTTTCACGCGGGCTTGACACCGGAATCAAATCGCTGGAAGATGACCTGGTTGCCGACTTCTACATCTGGGCTAACCGCAGGGAGAATGTTTACGAGCACTGGCACAAACTGGAATTCAACTACAACAAGCCGTCCATCCTTCGATGGTATGGCGCGCGTGTTCAGCGTGACCCCAATTGCCTGGTGTGCGGAGATGGCGCGGGATAGGAATGTTTGTGCATGGACTTGCCGATATATGTATGTATGTAAAAGCAGAAGCCGGGAAAAAACCTTGTTTACTCCCGGCTTCCGGGCAGTCGTCCTGCTCTGCCTGAAACATTTAGAATTTATAGCCTAATCCGAGCAGGATAGCCATGTCTTTATTTTTCAGCTTTGCTTCATCATTTTCATCAAGGTTCAAGGCGCCCAATCCGTATCGGAAATCGGTCGTGAAGAAAAGATGATTTGACTCGATGTCAAGCCCGAAGCCAAACACTCCGCCCAGGTCATAGTTGCGCAAATCAATTTCGCGGGTCAGCGTGGTGCCATTCAGCATGGTGATGGAATATTCGCTTTTAAAAGCGTACGAAAACTGGGGTCCAACATACACATGCGGAAAAAAGGCGTCATCAATGGGCAGCCTCAGTTTGAAAAGCATAGGCACATTGAGATAGCCTATCTTAACGTCTTCCCTGAAATTGAATTCTTCATTTTCATTCACAGCTCCTTTCTGCTGCAACAGCAATTCAGGCTGAAAAGAGAAGAATTTGACGGGCGATACATTGACAAACACGCCTCCCGCCAGGCCTTTTCGGAAATTGATGTCTCCGGCATCGTCACCACGGAAGCCGCTGAAACTCGCCCCCACCTTCGGACCTATCGCTAACGAGGGCTGGGCATGCACGGGGATGCTCGCAGCGACAAGGATTAAAAACAACATAACAAACAACGCGGAATGATATGTTTTCATGATTTGATTGTATTTGCATTAATGATTTTTTACGTGCCATTTGCGGAGCCTAATCCGTTTCTCCTTTCATGGCTCAATATGTTCTGTATGGCTGATGACAATCGTTTTGCCGGCATATAGTTTTTATCTATGTAGTCATAAATACCTTCCTTAAACAATTCAGTCGTGACCGTAACATTGGATTGCCCGGAAACAATAATCACTTTACAATTTCTGCATTGCTTGTTCACTTGCTTAAGCAGGTCAAATCCCGTGTAAGGGAACTCGTCATACGCATCAAGCAGGTAATCCATCACGATGATTTCCGTTTCAGCGTCAAGGTTTTCAATGCATTCTTTTCCCGACTGAAACGAGCGAATGTCAAATTTAATGCCGGGGTAATTACGCTCGTTGCACAAACTTTTCACATACTTTGTCAACACTTGGTTGTAGTAAGGGTCATCTTCGACTATTATTATCTTGAACTTCTTTTTCTCCATAAACAGCGGGTATTCTTATTTTTTCAAACAGACGCCAATTGGCGTGCCAGTAAGTGAAAAGCCCCTCAGGCGTTATTCTAAAACGTCATCCACCGAATTTTTTAGTTTTAATTCTAAAAGGGTTAGGCTCTGAAACTGAGTTATCTCAAAAATGGAAGTTCATCTGTCAAATTGGGAAGCTTGCAAGGCTTGATATGAGCTCGATATTAGAACTGCAATCCAACAATACCTTTGGAGCTATTGTTTCTCTGCCTTCAGCATCCTGTAAATAGTGGATTGTCCGATGTCGAGCTTTTCGGCTACAAGCTTTACATTGTTGTTATATTTCTGAAGGTAAGATTTTATAATGCGCTCTTCTATCTGCTTTAAGGTGAGTTCGGAGCCATCCAATTTATCGATTGAAACATTTTCATCGGTGCCGAAAAAAATATCATCTCCGGTTATCTCGTCAGCGGTTGACATCACTACTGCCAGTTCTACCACTGATTTCAATTCCCGCACATTGCCGGGATACGAATAACTCATGAGCTTTTGCTGTGCGGAGGGCGTTATGGATTTTTCCGGAAGATTATTCTCATTGCAGAAATCCGCAACGAAATGCCGTGCGAGCAGCAGGATGTCATTGCCGCGCTCTTTCAGCAAGGGCAGAGCGATAGTAAGCCCATACAGCCTGTAATAAAGGTCTTCTCTGAATGCTCCTTTCTTCACTTCCTCCTGCAGGTTTTTGTGCGTGGCAGCGATGATGCGGCAATCGGTCTTCACCCGCTCGTTGCTGCCCACGCGCGAAATTTCTTTTTCCTGCAGCGCCCGCAGCAGCTTCGATTGCATGGCAATGTTCATTTCTCCAATTTCATCGAGGAACAAGGTGCCTTTGTCGGCTTCCTCAAACTTACCGATTCGTCTGTTGGTGGCTCCGGTGAATGCGCCCTTTTCATGCCCGAAAAGCTCGCTTTCAATCAACTCCCCCGGAATGGCAGCGACATTTATCGCTACGAATGGGAAATCTTTTCTTGACGAGTTGTAGTGAATCGCCTTGGCAGCCATCTCCTTGCCAGTGCCGGTTTCGCCCGTGATGATGACATTAATGTTGGTGCTTGCGGCTTTTTCAAGCAGTTGAAATACTTTTACCATTGAGGGACTGCTGCCAATCAGCGCGTTCCGGAAGTTATATTTTTTCTTCACTTCTTTTTTCAAATCGGAAATCTCGGTCTTGAGCAGCCGTTTGTTCCGGATATTGCGAATTGTATTGAGCAGTCGTTCGCGGATATCCTGCTGTTTGACGATGTAATCGTATGCCCCTTCCTTCAGCAGCTTCACCGCTGTTTCCACGCTGTCTTGCTCGGAAATGATGATGACTTCTATTTCAGGGTTGAATGCTTTTATTTTTTTCAAAACCTCTGCTCCATCGAAGTCCGGCAGGCGAAAATCGAGCGTAACGATGTCAGGCTGCTCGTCCAATTTTTTGAGGAACTCTTTTCCGCTGGAATAGCGGGCTATCTGGTCGTCAGGGTTCAGCTTCAGCGTATATTCCAGCATTTTGCCGTACCACTCGTCATCCTCGACAATATAAATCTTGAGTGCGTTTGATTCCATAGCAGAATAAGCCTGTAAAAATACAGTAAGAAAACTCAGGACTTCATAATTTAAAGAGTTTCTGCTACATCCCTGTGCCTTGATTTTCAATTTTTGCCGGAGGCAGTTTCTTGCTGCAAATGACTTAAAGCCGTTTGCATCTGCGCCTCTATTGATTCATAAGCGGCTTTGATGGATTCAAGCTCTGTTTTGCTTACTGCGTTTTTTTCAATTTCCTTCAGCTTCCTGACGATTTGGCTCATCCCCAAATGCCGGCTGGGCGCAGCGATGCGGTGGGCATACAATCCCGTCTTCTCCCAGTCTTTTTTTTGGATCGCCTCTTTCAGTCTTTTCATCCCGTCCTGAGTATTTTGTATGAACACCCGGAGCATTTCATTGACAAACTTATCGTCACCATTACTCAGGCGTTTCAGTTCAGAGAGGTCATAAATTTTTTCGCTGTCTGCCTGCAACGTGCCCGATGCCGGCTTCAGTACGCGGCTGAAATCAATACCCATCGTTAAACAGATTTTTTCAAACAGCTCCGCTTCCCTGAACGGCTTGGAGAGAATATCGTTCATCCCCGCGATTTTGCATTTGCGAATATCGTATTCGCTGCTCGCTGCAGTTAAAGCGAGCACTGGCACCTGCGCTTTGTTTCCCGGCATCTGGCGGATTCGCTCGGTCACCTCAAGACCGCTCATCTCCGGCATTCTCACGTCCATCAGCACCAGGTCGTAATGGTTGCTCTCCATCTCGCGGAGGGCTTTCTTTCCGTTGTCGCACACCGTCACTTTCATCCCCCAGCGGCTCAGGATGGTTTCTATCAGCAGGCGGTTGTAATCCTCATCGTCCACTACAAGGGCTGAGATATTTCCCAGCAAGGCTGACGGGTCGGCAGGAACGGATATTTTTTCTTCAACGTCCGTTTCTTCACCGATAAGATAAGGAATTCTGAATGAAAAGGTGCTGCCTTTGCCTTCTTCGCTTTTCACTTCAATGGAGCCGTTTTGCAATTCAACCAGTTTTTTGGTAATGGTCAATCCCAAACCGGTGCCGCCAAACCTGCGGGTGACGCTGGAGTCAGACTGATAAAAGCCTTCAAAAATGCTTTCGAGCTTGCCGGGTGAAATGCCTATCCCCGTATCGCTCACTTCAACCTGCAGCTCAGCGGCATTGTGTTCCTTCGGAAATGCTTTTGCTTTTATTTCCACAAACCCTTCTTCGGTGAATTTAATTGCGTTTCCCACAAGATTGTAGAGTATTTGCTTGAGCCGGTACGGGTCGCCCAGCAGCACATGAGGAATGTTGTCGTCCATTTGGAA
>DATLYB010000435.1:0-6361 GCA_035575215.1 Chitinophagales bacterium | reverse complement strand
CGACTGACGCCACGCTGCCGCTGTGTTTATGGGATTGGGAAAATAAATTAAACAAAGGCGACAATCTTATTCTGACGGCAGTCGGTGGCGGCTTCACGTGGGGCGCCATGTACGTGAAGTGGGCGTATTAATAAGATGATGGAAAACGTCTGATAAACTCTAAACTGTAAACTGAATTATATGGCAACCACTGCAGATTTCAGAACGGGCATGTGTATCAGGTATAACAACGACACGTGGCAAATCCTCGAATTCCAGCATGTAAAGATGCAGCAGCGAAGACCGATTGTTCGGACTAAACTTAAAAACCTTTCCACCGGAAAAGTGCTTGAAGTAACATTCAGCGCGGGCGACAAGGTGGATGACGTCAGAGTGGAAAGACGGGTATTCCAGTTTTTGTATAAAGATGAATCAGGGCTTACTTTCATGGACCAAACCACCTATGACCAGATTACCATTGATGGGAAAATGGTCGCCAGCCACGATTTGCTGAAGGAAGGACAGGAGGTGGAAATACTGTTCGAGGCGGAAACCGAGCGACCCCTGCTGGTGGAACTGCCTCCATTCGTGATTTTGGAGGTAACTTACACGGAGCCGGGAGTCAGGGGCGATACGGCTACCAATGTCACTAAGCCTGCCAAAGTGGAAACAGGCGCTGAAGTGGCTGTTCCGCTTTTCGTTGGAACGGGTGAGAAAATAAAAGTAGATACACGGACACACGAGTATGTGGAAAGGGTAAAGTAACAGTTGGCTGATTTACCCATTCGTCAATAAAGAGGCAGTTAGTTAAAAAAAGTGATTGAAAAACTGAAACCAAACACTGAAAACCGCTTCACATGGATTTCAAACAAATTCAGGAGCTGATTAAGCTGATGGGAAAATCAGACCTCACGGAACTTTCCATCGAGCAGGAGCAATTCAAAATCACGCTGAAAAAAGGCGGACAGCCTGCGGTTGTCCAGCAGGCTGCCCCTCGCGCTGCTGCGCCCGAACTCTCAACGGCTCAGGCAGCGCCTGTCGTGTCGGCAGAGGTGCCAGCGCCCGGCAAGGATGAAGCAAAGCCCGCAAAACCGGAAAAGGAGGCGCCCGAAAATAATTATCTCACCATCAAATCTCCGATGGTGGGAACGTTCTACCGCGCCCCCGCTCCCGATAAAGAACCTTTTGTGAAAGTGGGCGACATTATCCGGAAGGGCGACCACATCTGCATCATTGAGGCGATGAAGCTATTCAACGAAATCGAATCAGAATATGACGGTAAAGTGGTGAAGGTGCTGGTGGAGGATGCCACCCCTGTGGAATATGACCAGCCGCTGTTTTTGGTGGAACCGCTTAATGTTTAAAGTTGGAATCCGAAAGTTTAAAGCCTGTTCGGTAAAACCTTCAAACATTTAAACGCTCAAATGAATGTTCAAAAAGATTCTTATAGCCAACCGCGGTGAAATCGCCCTGCGCGTGATTCGCACTTGCCGGGAAATGGGCATTAAAACCGTGGCGATTTATTCCACCGCTGACAAGGAAAGCCTGCATGTGCGCTTTGCAGATGAAGCCGTTTGCATTGGCGCACCGCAGAGTTCGAATTCCTACCTGAAGATTCCCACCATCATGGCGGTGGCGGAAATCACCAATGCCGATGCAATTCATCCCGGATACGGTTTTCATGCCGAAAGCGCTGCATTTGCTGAAATATGTGAGGAGTACGGCATTAAATTCATCGGTCCCACCTCCGCCATGATTAGAAAAATGGGAGATAAAATTTCCGCCAAGCAGACGATGAAAAATGCGGGAGTACCGGTAATTCCCGGCTCGGAAGGCTTGGTAGCCAGTATTGCCCAGGCAAAGAAAATTGCTAAGAAAATCGGATACCCTGTTGTGATTAAGGCCACCGCGGGAGGCGGGGGAAAGGGAATCCGGATTGTTCGCGATGAAAAAGATTTTGAAGACGCTTTTGGCATTGCCCAGGCTGAAGCGAAAGCCGCCTTTTCAAACGAGGGGGTTTACATTGAAAAATTCATCGAAGAACCCCGCCATATCGAATTGCAAATTGCAGGCGACCAATATGGCAACGTCATTCACATGTCGGAGCGCGACTGCTCCATCCAGAGAAGAATGCAGAAGCTCGTGGAAGAATGCCCATCGCCCTTTGTTGACGACAAGCTGCGTAAGATAATGGGAGAGGCCGCCATTACTGCCGGCAAGGCAATTAATTATGAGAGTCTTGGCACCGTTGAGTTTCTGGTTGACAAATACAAGAACTTCTACTTCATGGAAATGAATACCCGCATTCAGGTGGAGCATCCGGTGACCGAAGAGGTGATTGACTACGATTTGGTGAAAGAGCAAATCAAGATTGCCGCAGGCGTGAAGATTATCGGAAAGTCTTACTTTCCGCAGGTTCATGCCATGGAGTGCCGCATCAATGCCGAAGACCCCTATAAGAATTTTGCTCCCTGCCCGGGTAAAATCACGTCATTTCATACACCCAAAGGGCACGGTGTGCGGGTGGATACCCACGTATATGCCGGATATACCGTTCCGCCCTATTATGATTCACTTCTTGCTAAAGTCATCTGCCGCGCAAAAACACGCGATGCCGTCATTGCCAAGATGGACAGGGCCCTGAATGAATTTATCGTTGAAGGCATAAAAACCACTATCCCCTTTCATATTGCCCTGATGCGGAATGACGATTTCAAGGCGGGAAATTTCACCACATCGTTTGTGGAAGGATTTCAGTTTAAAGAACCGGTTCCGGCTGAATAACCCCATATCGCTGATTTTAAAATAAATAACTTTGATGCGTCATGCATAAGAATCTGCTGCTCTTTTATGGGATACTTTTCATCGGTTTGTTTTTTTCTTCGTGCGAAAAAAAAAGCTGTGTGGATGTGATTTGTCCGGGCGTCAATTCCACCTGCATTGATGGACGATGCTACTGCATTGCAGGATACGAAGGGGAAAACTGTGATATTTTGAGCTATGAAAAGTATATCGGCTCCTATCAGGTTTCCGAAAGCTGTACCACCACTTTCAGCGGATATGTCAACCAGCAATTCACCTCCAGCATCACTCCCGGATTCCGGATTGATGTCATCTCGCTGAACAATTTCTCCAACCGGGGACTGGCAATAGATGTCTCCATCATTGATGCCACCTACCTTGCCATTTCCGACCAAAACATCGGAGCCATTGACGTTTCCGGAGGCGAGGGATTCTATGAGGTGTTCAACAACAGGATAAGATTCGAATACTCCTACACCGTGTCAGGTAATTTTCACTCCTGTACGGCTATCTACGTGAAGTTTTGAACTCACTTCAGCTCCCCCACCATTTTCTCCGGCACCACCCATTCGTCAAACTGCTTTTCGGTGAGTAACCCGAGTTCCAATGCCGCCTGCTTCAGCGTTTTGTCTTCCGCCCAGGCTTTCTTCGCAATTTTTGCTGCATTGTCATAACCGATTTTTGTGTTCAATGCAGTGACAAGCATCAATGAATTTTCAAGATGACGCTTGATGGCGGAATAATTCGGCTCAATGCCGACAGCACAATGGTCGTTGAATGATTTGGCGGCATCCCCCAGAAGCCGAGCCGATTGGAGCAGATTGTAGATGATGACAGGCTTGAAGACATTCAGCTCAAAATGCCCGTTCATCCCGCCAATGGTAATTGCAGCGTCATTGCCGATGACCTGCGCGCACACCATCGTCAGCGCTTCACACTGGGTGGGATTCACTTTTCCCGGCATAATGGATGAGCCGGGTTCGTTGGAGGGAATCAGAATCTCGCCAATTCCGCTTCTTGGACCCGATGAAAGGATGCGGATGTCATTGGCGATTTTAAACAGACTCACTGCAAGCAGTTTTAATGCACCGGAAGTTTCAACACAAGCATCATGAGAGGCAAGCGCTTCAAATTTATTTTCTGCAGTAACGAACGGAAGCCCTGATTCTTTTGCGATTTCTTTTGCCACCAGCTCAGCATATCCTTTGGGCGTGTTGATGCCTGTGCCCACAGCCGTCCCGCCCAGCGCCAGTTCGGAAAGATGCTTCAGCGTATTTTTCAAAGCTCTCAACCCGTGGTCGAGTTGGGAAACATAGCCGGAGAATTCCTGCCCCAGCGTAAGCGGGGTGGCATCCATGAAATGCGTGCGTCCAATCTTCACGATGTTCATGAACGCCTTGGATTTCTTCTCCAAAGTCATTTTCAGCAGCTCGATATTCGGAATTGTGTTTTCCGCAATCAGCTTGTAAGCCGCAATATGCATGGCTGTCGGAAACGTATCGTTGGATGACTGCGATTTGTTTACGTCATCATTCGGATGCAGAATTTTCTTTTCATCCGTGAGTTTGCCGCCATTCAGCACGTGCGCCCGGTTGGCAATCACTTCGTTCACGTTCATGTTTGATTGCGTGCCGGAGCCGGTCTGCCATATCACCAGCGGGAACTGGTCGTCCAGTTTTCCGGAAAGGATTTCATCGCACACCTTCCCGATGAGGTCGGCTTTTGTTTTATCGAGCACACCGCATTTCACATTGGTGATGGCGGCTGCTTTTTTCAGGATGGCGAAAGCGCGGATGATTTCAACGGGCATGCTGGCTTCCGGTCCGATTTTGAAATTACTGCGCGAGCGTTCCGTTTGTGCGCCCCAGTACTTGTCGGCAGGAACATCTACATAGCCGAGAGAGTCTTTTTCTTTGCGGGTGGTCATAGGTGATGAATTGTGCTTTAGCCGTCACCCTGTGCGGAGCCGAAGGACGGCAACCGGGCGCAAATATAATGAGTGTCTCAGCCATCTTCGGCAATTCTTATCTTTAAACCCGATGAAAAAAGACCAACAATTGTTCTCTGGGTTTTCTGCAGTAACTGCGCAAGAGTGGAAAAACAAAATCATCGAAGAACTCAGGGGCAAGCCTTTCGAAGACTTAATCTGGCACACCAGGGAAGGTTTTGACATCCGGCCTTTTTACACAGCAGAAGATTTGGAGAAAATAAAAATCTCCGTTCCGCAAAAGCAAAATCCCGGCTGGGAAATCAGGCAGGATTTTGTGGTGATGGATTTCGGAGATGCGAACAAACAAGCCACAGATGCCTTGCAAGCCGGAGCCGATAGCATAGGCTTTGACGTTTCAAAAACAACTTTGTCCAAAAGCAATCTTCAAAAACTGCTTGCCGGAATAGATACATCAATCCATCCGGTTCATTTCACCGGATTAAAAATGAAATCGCTGGAGAAGCTGGTTTCCGTTTTCACCAAAAAAACTTCCGGTTCGGTAGAGTTTGCTGATTTTTCATTTGAACATCTTCAGATGCTTGCGAAGTATGCCAGGCGATTTCCTGCATTCCGTTTCTTCACTTTGAGTGAACACGCTTTTTTTTCTTTCATTAAAAGCGGTTCAGGCGGGATTCCCCGCTCTGAAGGAGAAGGGATGGGCGTGAGGCTCTCCCTGTCCAGCGATTACTTCATGGAGATTGCCCGGCTGCGGGCATTACGATTCATTTCTGCACAGAAAAACATTCCCGTCTTCATTCACGCTGAAAACATCCCGCAGAAAACCGCAAAAGGCGATGAGCACTGCAGCATCCTGCGGGCAACCACCACTGCGATGGCTGCCGTCATTGGCGGATGCGACAGCCTGAGCCTGCACGCATCACCCCTGCCCGGAAAATCAAGAGCCTTCAGCGAGCGGATTTACCGCAACATCCAACTGCTGCTGAAGCATGAGGCGCATCTGGATGAAGTAATTAATCCAGCAGCAGGCTCTTATTTTATTGAGGTGCTCACAAAAAAAATTGCTGACAAATGCGTATGATGCTGTCATCTCACTGCTTTTTGTGTGTTGCATCCGCAAAGGCGAGCTGGCGGAAACTCTTTTTCAGCGCTTAGTCATAGTGAGCCGACATCAAGATGACACGAATAACTTTACCTTTTGACGAATGAATATAACCGGAAAAATTACAGGCATAAAATACAAAGTTCACCTTGCGGAACGACTTGCAAAAAATTGAAGCGATTGACTTTGACATCAATAAAGTTCCGACAGCTTGTATCATCAATGACGGCAGGCATTCATTCGCCATTTCAAAATGGGTTTCGCCAAAGCGAACTCGTTCTTATCCACAGTTCAACCGAAAGAAAGTTTATCAACACTTTTAAAAGCAAAAATCACAATTACCAACTATTTGGGGCGGACAGTATTTTTCACCGTTATTAAAATTCATAGTCCGTTACTTTATCGGAAGTGGGGCTAAAGCCTTGTAAACTCTTGGTTCCCGCCCCTAACCCCGCCTTTAAAGGCAGGGTTAGGCGATAGCGCGTCACTAAAGGGCTTTAGCCCCTGACATAAAAAAACTAACGGATTTC
>DATLYB010000434.1:0-5216 GCA_035575215.1 Chitinophagales bacterium | reverse complement strand
CTGGATGTTTTGGAAAACCCCAACACCCAAAAAACCGATATTGCACTGGAATATACCGAATCGCTGAAAAAGGAAATCGAAAGGTCGCTGTCCACACTGACCGACAGGCAGCGGGACGTCATTAAATTATACTTCGGAATTGGCGTGCAGCACAGCCTGTCGCTGGAAGATATTGGCGAAAAGTTCGCCCTCACCCGTGAACGAGTCCGGCAGATAAAAGACAAGGCGATTAACAAGCTGCGCTCTACTTCCCGCAGCAAACTGCTGAAGGCGTATTTGGGAGCGTGAGGATTTCCGATTCCAAGCGAAAGGTTTTTTTTCATTACTCTTTTAAAATGAAAAATTCTTTCGCAGTAAAAAAATGTTTTTTTCTCCTGCCTCATTCGTTCGTATTCATTTCAATATTTTAATTTAAGAAATCGGTCAGGGGTTTTAGTTACCTGAAAGATGGCGCACCCTTTCTCAAACCCTTTATTTTATCGAAATTTGAAGCCGTTTTATAAAAAAATAACAAAGCATCATTGCTAATCATGTTTGAGTCGCTATCAGAAAAACTTGAATCAGCCTTCAAAACCCTGAAAGGCGAAGGCAGAATCTCTGAAATCAACATCGCTTCCACTGTGAAGGAAATACGCAGGGCGCTGGTGGATGCTGACGTGAATTACAAGGTGGCAAAGGAATTCACCGACAAGGTGAAAGACAAAGCCCTCGGAGAGAAAGTCCTCGCTGCCGTGTCTCCCGGACAGTTGATGGTCAAAATCGTACAAGATGAGCTGACCCAGCTGATGGGGGGGACTGCAGCGGATATCAACATTTCAGGCAATCCCGCGGTGATTCTTGTTGCCGGCTTGCAAGGCTCGGGCAAAACCACCTTTTCTGCCAAGCTTGCCAATTACCTCAAGACCAAAAAAATGCGCAGACCGCTGCTTGTCGCCTGCGACATTTACCGCCCGGCAGCTATTGAACAGTTGAAAATCCTCGGTCAGCAGATTCAGGTGGATGTTTATTCTGAAGAAGGAAACTCCCATGCCGTTGATATAGCCCAAAAAGCCATTCAGCATGCAAAAGCAAACGGCTACAATGTCGTAATCATTGATACCGCAGGTCGTTTAGCCATTGACGAGCAGATGATGCAGGAAATCGAAAACGTTAAGAAAAACACGCAGCCGCATGAAACGTTGTTTGTGGTCGATTCCATGACCGGACAGGATGCAGTGAATACGGCACGCACCTTCCATGAGCGGCTGAACTTTGACGGAGTCGTGCTCACCAAGCTTGATGGCGATACGCGCGGAGGCGCAGCCCTGTCCATCAAATATGAGGTGCACAAGCCCATCAAATTTGTCGGAACGGGTGAAAAGCTGGATGCTCTTGATGTGTTCCACCCCGACCGCATGGCGCAGCGCATCCTCGGCATGGGCGATATTGTTTCATTCGTTGAAAAAGCACAGGAGCAGTATGATGCCGCAGAAGCAGCACGTCTTCAGAAAAAAATCCGCAGGGAGCAATTCGATTTCAATGATTTTTTGTCGCAACTCAATCAAATCCGCAAGATGGGCAACATCAAAGACTTGATGAGTATGATTCCCGGCATGGGTAAAATGCTTAAAGACATTGACATCAGCGACAAGGATTTCAAAAAGGTAGAAGCCATTATCCTTTCCATGACCCCGCAGGAGCGCGCCCATCCTGACCTCTTCAACGGAAGCAGAAGAAAACGCGTTGCGGAAGGCAGCGGAAACTCCGTAACGGACGTCAACAAATTTCTGAAGCAATTCGAGGAGATGCGCAAGATGATGAAAACCATGAACAAAATGGCCTCAGCAGGAAGGTCGCTTAAAAAGCTGCCGTTTATGGGGAGCTAAGCCCCTGAGCCCGTTTGGCATTCTCCAACAATAATTCTACCTTTGCCAACTCAAAAATTGAAACGATACTATGCCCGTAAAAATCAGGTTACAAAGGCACGGAAAAAAGAAAGCCCCATGGTTCACCATTGTTGTAGCCAACTCCCGTTCTCCGCGTGACGGCAAGTACATTGAGCGCCTCGGAACGTATGACCCGACCACTATCCCCGCCACCATCACCATTGACAATGACAAAGCCCTTACCTGGATGAACAAGGGCGCACAGCCTACCGATACCGTCAGGAGGATACTCTCTTACAAGGGAGTGCTGTATAAAAAGCACTTGGAGAGGGGCGTAAAGAAAAGCGTTCTCTCCCCGGAAAAAGCCGACCAGCTTTACAAAGAATTCATCGAAAAGCGGGAAGACCAGATAAGACGCCACCGCGAAGAACAACTGAACAAGGAAAAGCGCCTGAAAGAAGCGCGAAAGGCTGATGAAGTGAAAAAAAGGGAAGCGATGGAGGCAAAAAGAAAGCTGAAGGTGGAAGAAGCGCCCGCTACCGAAGCTCCCGCTGAAGTTACTGGTGACACTGCAGCGGCAGAAGTACGAGCCGCTGCGGAATCACCTGTTGCAGAGACACCTTCGCCCGAGCAGCAGGCAGCACCTGAAACGCCTGCGGGCGAACAACCCCAGCAGTAAATTTTGTCATCAAAGAAAACAATGCTCCGGTTCATCGAAGTGGGGCATATTCAAAAACCGCACGGTCTGAAGGGCGAGGTGAGAGCAGCTTTTTACTATTCCTTCACAAAAAAGAAACTGAACAGCATCTTCATTGGAGCGAGTAATCCCCTGCCCTGTTTTATAGAGCATATTCAGATGGCAGGCAAAGGAAATTTTCTTTTGAAAATTCAGGATTGCAATGACCGTACGCAGGCAGAAGAAATCTGCGGGGAAAAAATTCATGTCAGGACGGATGATTTCGAAAAATATTTTGAACCCTCTGAGGCGGCCGGTCTCATCGGATACAAAGTATTTGCTGAAGGAAGGCTGCTGGGAACCATTGAAGACGTGTTCCGCCTGCCGCAGCAATTCCTGGCGCAGGTTTTTGCCGGGGGAAAAGAAATTTTGATTCCGCTGAATGAAGAAACTATCGTCAACGCTGACAGGCGGAGAAAAATACTGACACTTCAGCTACCCGATGGATTGCTGGATGTATAGTTATAATCAAACATTAAAAGCGAAAATTTGTCGTACACCTAATCTGCAATTCATACTTATTGATTCATAATTGCTAATTACCTTTGCCCTTCACTTTTTCAAATCCAATTTTAAGAACTTTTGAGCGAGCGATTGGTCATCATCCCCACCTACAATGAGAAGGACAATATCGCACGTGTCATCGAAAAGATATTTTCACTCTCCGTTCCCTTTGATGTTCTTGTGGTGGATGATGGCTCGCCTGATGGCACCGCCCAATTGGTTAAAGAGCTAATCCAAAAATATCCCGGCAGGCTTTTTCTGGAAGAGCGCTCCGGCAAGCAGGGCTTAGGCACCGCATACATACACGGCTTTAAATGGGCGCTGCAAAAAAGGTATCAGTACATCTTCGAAATGGACGCTGATTTTTCACACAATCCTGAAGACCTGCCGCGGTTGTATGAAGCCTGCAATCAAAAGGGCGCAGACGTGGCAGTAGGTTCGCGCTATGTGAAAGGCGGCAAAGTGGTAAACTGGCCCGTCAGCCGGGTGCTGCTCTCTTATTTCGCTTCCCTGTATGTGCGTCTCATCACCTGGCTGCCCTGCAAAGACACTACGGCTGGATTCATCTGCTATCGCAGGAAAGTTTTGGAAAAAATTGACCTCTCCAAAATCAGAGTCGTAGGTTATGCCTTTCAAATCGAGATGAAATATAAAGCGTGGAAACAGGGATTTAAAATCAGGGAAGTGCCCATCACCTTCGTTGACCGCACAGCGGGCGTATCGAAGATGAGCAAAGACATCGCACGGGAAGCGGCAAAAGCCGTTCTTCAGATGAAATGGGAAAGCATTTCAGGAAAGAGCTGATACCACCTTGATTTAGTATTTTTAATCACTATTGTCCGAATAATGTGCGCTAAAGCCCGCCAGGCTTGGTTTTCTATTTTATAGAATACCCGAGATTATTGGGTTTACCTAAAACATGATTTTTTAGCCGGACAACCATGTTTGTTTAGTTTTTTTTTAAATCTTTTAATTTTCGGATATTCAAAACATGAAAAAATTTCTTTTGCCGCTCTTTTTCGGAGTTGCCGGCATCACCTGGTGGCTTCTGAGAAATGATTTTTTAGGAAACCATTCCGGAAAATCTGCTCCGCTGCCGGCATCATCCCGCCAGAAGGAAGAAGGCATCCGGGGCGCTGCAAAATGGCTGGAAGCGCGCCTTGCCAATCCTGAAACAGGAAAGATTGATTACCGGGAAATCCTGCGCGTCAGGCAATGGGCTGCCGAGCGGAAAGTTTCAGCGGGAACAAGAAGCCGGGCGCTCAACCTGAAATGGGAAAAACTCGGACCCGACAATATTGGCGGACGCACCCGCGCTATTTTAATTGACCGCAACAACCCCAACAGGATGTATGCAGGCAGCGTCACGGGCGGATTGTTTGTCTCTGACGATGGCGGCTTGTCATGGTATCGCCACCCCTCCTTTGAACAATTACCTTATCATCAAAGCATCTCCTCGCTTGCACAGGCATCCAACGGTGACATCTATGCAGGTACGGGCGAAATTTATGTTTACACGGAAGCCAACACGGTGGGGCATTTAGGCGAGGGCATCTATAAATCATCCGACAACGGGCAAACTTTCCGACTGCTGCCTTCCACCAAGCCCTTTCCCAACATGTCAGCCGAAACGTGGGCGTATGTGAGCGAAGTTTCCGTTGTTCCAAACAATTTTTTAAAAGTGTATGCAGCCACTTACAAGGGACTGATGATTTCAAGCGACAGCGGGCATTCCTGGTCACCCGCACCGGGATTACCTGAGTTCACTTCGCGCGAAGTGGCGGCAGGGGCTAACGGAGTTGTTCATGCCGTAATAGGAAACGGAACGGGACTTGGCAATACCAACGAACAGTACTACCGCTCAGTGGATGGCGTCAATTTTCAGCTTGTCTCCGGCACCAACGGATTTCCTGACGTCAACACCAGACGCATCGAGTTTGCCATTTCACCGGACGACCCCAATTATGTTTACGCTTTAATTGTCAGGTATGACCAGGGCGAAAAACTCAGGGGAATTTACCGCTCGGTGGATGCTGGGGAAAACTGGCATATCTATTCTCCCGAAAACAGTGAGTTGTTTAATCCCCTCGGGACGCAGGGGGATTACGATG
>DATLYB010000433.1:0-7486 GCA_035575215.1 Chitinophagales bacterium | reverse complement strand
CCTGCCGCAAGAAGTACATCCAAGCAGGAAACTGCCGCACCGCCAGCCGAGGAAGCGCCTGCCTCGCAGGGTGATGACCTGCCTTTCTGATTTTCACAAAAAGCGAACCTGAATCGCCTTACTCAACTTCTGCCTTAGAAGGAGGGTAAGGCGATTTTCTTAACTTCATGACAAAAGCCGGTTTCAATTTGGATAACCCGTTCCTGAATGATTATTTCCTTTGCTGGAGCGCCTTCTCCGCTGTGGTTAGTATTCAGATGGCGCAAATTCTCGCGGGAACCGCTATGCTGCTGCTGATATGCTGCTCAGCTCTGATTTCAGGTGCGGAAGTCGGATTTTTTTCCCTTACTGAAAATGAGTTCAACAAACTGCGAAAGCACAGCGACCTTCCGTCAAGAACCATCATTAAGCTGCTTTCCAGACCACGCCATCTGCTTGCCACGATTCTTATCAGCAACAACCTGCTGAACGTTTCCATCGTCATCTTGTCGTATTTCCTTCTTCACGGTTTCACCAGTCACTATCCGCTGTTGGGCTTTGTGGTGAATGTGCTGGGAGTCACTTTCTTCATCGTGGTGTTCGGTGAGGTGCTCCCAAAGGTATACGCTACCAGACACAATATCCAGGTGGCTTTATTGATGGCTCTCCCCCTGCAGATGGCGGGAAAAATTTTCAAGCCGCTGAGCTATGTGCTGGTATCGTCAACGCGACTCATTGAAAAGCGGCTTAGCAAAAAAGGATATTACGAATTCGACCCGGCTGAATTAGAGCAAGCCATTGACATTACATCGGGCAAAAGCTCAAAACATGAGGCGAAGATGCTGAAGGGTATCGTGCGGTTCGGCAACATCACCGTGCGCCAAATCATGCGCACGAGAATGGAAGTGGTTGCCGTTGACGACAGCCTCACGTACACTGACCTGCTGAAGATAGTGATGGAGGCGGGCTACTCGCGGATCCCTGTTTACCGCGACAACCTTGATAACATCATCGGCATCCTGTATGTGAAAGACTTGCTGGAGCACCTCAATGAGCCGGCTGATTTCAAGTGGCAGCGGCTGCTGCGTCCGCCCATGTTTACGCCTGAGGCTAAAAAGATTGACACCCTGCTGAAAGAAATCCAGAAGAAGGGCGTTCACCTTGTCGTTGCCGTAGATGAATACGGAGGCACCTCGGGCATCGTCACGCTGGAAGATATTTTAGAAGAGGTGATTGGCGAAATCAGGGATGAGTATGATTTGCTGGATGAAAAACCGCACTTCGAAAAGGCTGACTCAAAAAATGTTGGATAACGAGTGGAGATGCTTTCCTGAAAATGATGAATTACAAATTATACATTCCTATTGCCTATTGCCTGTTGCCCATTGCCTTTTTTATTTCCGGCTGCTCGGATGAATACACTCCCAAGCCCCGCGGCTACTTCCGCATTGAGCTGCCTGAAAAATCCTACCGCCAATATTCTTCTGACGAATGTCCGTTCCGCTTTCAGTATCCGGTGTATGCTGCCATCGAGCGTGACACCATGTTTTTTGATGAGCCGGCTGAAAATCCTTGCTGGCTCAATATAGACTTCAAAGACCTGGGCGGAAAAATTCACCTCAGCTATAAGGAAATCAGCGAACAGAATTCTCTTTCAAAGCTTCTGGAAGATTCTCACAAGCTCACCTTTAAGCACACGAGCAAGGCGCAATATATTGATGAAACCTCCCTGAAAAATGAGCATGGCGTTTCGGGTATCTTGTATGAGATAGGCGGCAATGCCGCTTCCAATGCCCAGTTTTTTCTCACTGACAGCCTGCGGCATTACATCCGGGGCTCGCTCTATTTCAGCGCAACGCCCAACGAAGATTCACTTGCACCGGTAATCCAATTTGTAAAGGAGGATATGATACGGATGATTGAGAGCTTTGAGTGGGTGGGTCGTGAAGCGGCAGGAGGCAGTAGCCAGTAGGATGCTCGCGCAAGCTGTTCAGCGGGGCTTGAAGAGAACGAACTTGCATGCATTATCAGGTAAGCAACTGCTCTCTGCGTTGTCAGTAAAATTCACCCTCACCCTTCTAATTGATATACGCGGACGTTTATGCTCAGTGATGAGAATCCGTAAATTCCTTATTACATAATTGACTTCTCACCCTATAATGAATTATCAGGACTCTATCTTTTTTTGAACTGATTACCTCCCTTAATGTCATTTCCGCTCGGGCTGCCTACCCTGTCCATTGCGCATCTGAAGCCGATTGTTGCGGTTGATTGAGATTCATCCAGAAATCTTCTTGCACCTGGTGACAGGTAGTAAGCACGGTCAGCCCAGGAGCCGCCTTTGTAAACACGGGCTTTGTTGTTGATTAAAGTTGAAACGCCATAGTTGTAGGTGGCTGCTGAAATTTCATCCCCGTCAATATAATTTATCACCTCAGCCTTTTTATAGTTGAGACGGTTCACATTGTCTTCGTCCTTGACCTTTTCCATTCTTATCCGTCCAAGGCTGTCTTTTTCAACCGGAATTCCATCAGCATCCACCACCGGCTGCATAAAAACATTTCCTCTGTACGGATTCAATTCATCCACGTCCATGCTTGACATCGGTCTGTAAACATCCATCACCCACTCGCTGACGTTTCCTGCCATGTTGTAGAGTCCGTAATCATTCGGATAAAATGCATCCACCGGGGCTGTGATTTCAGCTTTGTCATTTAACTTGCCGGCCATTCCCATGTAGTCGCCTTGCCCTCTCACAAAGTTGGCAACAATGGCACCCTGCCATCCGCCACCCTTCGGGAATCGAACACTGGTTCCGTTCCAGGGATAAATTTTCCGGTCAGTGATTCTTTCTTCATCCGGATAAGGCTGGTTGCCCACCAGTGCCAATGCTGCAAACTCCCATTCGGCTTCGGTGGGCAGGCGGTAGTCAGGCTGAATGATGCCATCCTCAAAGCGGACTTTTCTTTCCCCTGAGCCGGATGGATTCAAATCGGGGAGGTTTTTCTTCACCATCCCTTCATACTGTCCGATAAGATAAGCTTCCGTGTTGAAGTTATCTTCATTCACCTGGTTAGGATTCACGTCAAGGATGCCGCGGTCAATCAGCAGTTTTTCATTTACCCTGTCGGTTCTCCACTTGCAATATTCATTTGCCTGCAGCCAGCTAACTCCCACAACCGGATAGTCGGCATAAGCAGGATGCCTCAAATAGTATTCAACATAAGGCTCGTTGTAAGCAAGTTCGTTTCTCCATACGAGCGTATCGGGCAGGGCGCGTTTTTGCACTTCGGGGTAATCGGCACCGAATACCCTTCCCAGCCAATAAAGATATTCCCGGTAATGAAGGTTTGAGATTTCGGTTTGGTCCATGTAAAATGACTTGACGGTAACTCTTCTTGGGATATTATGATGCTCAAACATCACATCCTGTTCGGTTTGACCCATGGCGAAGGTGCCACCCTCGATGAGAACAAGTCCGGGGCCGGTTTCCTGTCCGGGGTAATCAACTCTTTCAAATCCGCCCCACTTGGGGTCGTTGTAATTCCAGCCGGTGGTGGACGACTGGTCTTTTGAGCACGAAGAAAACATAAACACGGCAGCAATTGCCGCACATGCCAATCCGACAGTTTTGCGATTTTTCATGATGGAAATTATTTAAAAGGAAACGCTAAAATAGCCTGTTTATTTTAATTTCAAAAATTCAGGAAGTTCGGACAGTCCAGTTCACCTTGCCTGCGCTTCTTATTCAATGAGTCAGCGCCACCACCCCTATTAAAAGTGATGGAAATTTCATGCGCTCCTCCGGAGAGGTTTTGCAAAGTTGAAATAGTATAATCGTAGCTGTAACCCACCCTGATGTAAGAATACTTTATTCCTACTACGCCCATCACAGCATCGGAGTTGCTGAATGTATGCCTGAACCATACCCCGCCATATATGTATTTAGCATACAGATAAGTACCAAAGTTTAACTGAATAAAATTGGATTGCTGCGCCAAAAGAATGTTGGGGGAAAGCGTCAGTTCAGTGTTTTTCCGGTGAGGTACTAAATCAATATCCCCCCCGGCATGCATGTCAATTCGCAGGGGCAAACGTGCATCCTCATCGCTAACGAATGATTCTTTTGGCTGGGTGATGTGCTTCACCGAGATGCCGCCATAAACCTTTGACGAGAACGCCACAAATCCAGCCCCGAAATCATGCAGGTTCAAATTGAAATTGTCAGGCGTTTGTTCGCCCGTGGGATTCATGTTGCCGAAGGGGTCTTCAAATCCGGTGAGGGGATTGATTTGGTCTGAAAAAGTGAGGCTGTGCCAGTCAATATGCTTCCGGATAAATCCGCCCTGGACACCCAATTTAATTCCGAAGTTTTCAGAAAGCTTCAGCTGGTAGGCGTACATCACGCTGATGTAATAGCTGCTCAACAAGCCATTGGCGATTCGGTCACCCAGGAACAAAACGCCTAACCCTCCGCCCAGTTTGTCAAGATGCATGTCAAAGGATGCCGCATACGTGACATAACCTTTTTCAAGGGATGTCCATTGGTTTCTGTAATTGAGATTAAACCGCGGACCATATGAGATGCCGGCAAGCGCTGGATTAAGATGAAGAGGGGCGGCATCAAATTGTGTGAATTCCGGGTCTTGCGGGAAAGCAGTGCCGCAGGAAAATATGATGAGCGCCACACTCAAGACTTTTAATGCACGCATCAACTCAGATGGTAACTTTTCTCAGGGAATTTTGCTTAGCAGGGCAATAAGGAAATACTGATTCCCGTTAAATCTCCAAAGGTATCAAAAAAACAGCATTTTAAATTAACTTTACCCCCCTTTCCCCGAACCCACCGTGAGGTTTTCTGCCTACATATTTCTGCTCTTTCATCTTCATGTTAACGCTCAGGAGGTTTTCAGACTGCACCGAAAGCTGAATTGGAATGAGCCGAAAACTATAGGGTATTCCGAAACAGAATTGAAACGATTGCCATCATTTGACGGAGCTGAATTCCTTCCGGAAAATGATTTTCTTCCAAATTATTATGAATCCGTGCCGGTGGGCACATTCGGTTCAGTTGAGGCAGTTGTCATCAATCCGGTTTATGAGCCATTGCCCGCGGAAGGATTAACCCTTTCAAAAGAAAAAATCTTGCCCGAATTAAAAATCGCAGCTCAAAATGGTTTGATAAAAAAGAAGCCTGTTGCCGCAGTTTCATTCGTTCCGATAAGGAAAAATGCAATTACGGGAGAGCTTGAAAAATTAGTGGAGTTTGATTTGGAGATTCGGGTAAACGCAGTTCGCCAGACTTATGCCTTCAAACAAACACCAGCGTATGCCCAGAATTCAGTTTTGAATGCCGGTACCTGGCATAAAATATCGGTTGACCGTGACGGCATCTACAAGCTTGATTACAACTTCTTAAAAAATATGGGGATTGCCGTTGATAATATTGACCCCCGCTCCTTGCGTATCTATGGCAATGGAGGCGGAATGTTACCGGAGGAAAATGCCGCCTTCCGGCATGATGACCTTGTTGAAAATTCCATCTATGTTTCAGGTGAAAGTGATGGACGCTTCGACCCGGGCGACTACGTTCTTTTCTACGGTCAGAGTCCGCACCGCTGGAGGTATGATTCCGCTTCGCAGAAATTCCGCCACCAAACCAACCTTTATTCTGACTTCACTTGCTACTTTATCACCACCGGTTTGGGTCCGGGGAAAACAAGGTGGACTGTCCAACCCTCATTGAGCAATCCAACTATAACCGTTACCTCGTTTGACGACTATATCTTCCATGAATCGGATTTATCCAATCTTCTTACTTCCGGCAGGGAATGGTATGGCGAATATTTCAACTTCAGCGCAAGCAGCTATTCATTCAATTTTAATTTTCCGAATCTGGTCACATCTGTTCCGGTTTCATTGAAATCAAGCATTGCCGCAAGGTCAACTTCGCAAACAAGCTATTTCAGCGTGACGGCAAACGGGCAGACGGTAAATACTCATTCCATTACAAAAGTCGGCACCAATTACACCGACACGTATGCGCGGGAAGATGCAAGGGAAAACACATTCACCAGCAGCAGCGACCAAATCAATGTCACCGTTTCATTCACTAATCCTTCCTCCGCGGGGGAAGGCTGGCTGAACTATCTGGAATTGAATGGGCGAAGAAATCTCGTGTATAACGGCTCGCAGTTTATTTTCAGGGATAAAAATTCTGTCGGTGCCGCAAACAAAGCAGAATTTGTTTTGCAGAATGTTTCTTCCGCTGTGAAAATTCTCGATGTCACCGACCCGGTAAATGTCTTTATCCAGCAATATGCATTGAACGGAACCGAAGCAAGATTCACCGTGAGCACAGACACCCTCCGCGAGTTCATCGTATTCTCTGAAAATTCAGGATTGCTGACTCCTGTGGCTGGTGGCGCTGTTGAAAACCAAAATCTGCATGCCATCGGTCAGCCCGATATGCTCATCATCGCTCATCCGTCTTTTCTGAATGAGGCAAATGCGTTAGCCGCTCATCATCGCACTGAAAATAATCTTACGGTGGAGGTGGTTAATGTGCTGCACATCTATAACGAATTCTCTTCGGGAGTACAGGATATTTCAGCTATTCGCGATTTCATAAGGATGATTTACATCCGGGCGGGCAATGACACATCCCGGATGCCGAAATACCTGCTGCTCTTTGGAGACGGCTCTTATGATTACAAGGATAAAGAAGGAAACAACAATAACATGGTTCCCACTTACCAAAGCCCCAATTCGCTGGAACCCACTCAAACCTTTGTATCCGATGACTATTTCGGTTTCCTTGATGACAATGAAGGAGGCTCCTTCATTTCCGGCTCACCGGATTATCTCGACATTGCCATCGGGCGATTGCCGGTTTCTACACCCGATGAGGCACAAAGCATGGTGAATAAAATCATCCGCTACCAGTCGAATCAATCCTCCGTTATTACCCCGGCTCCGGGATGCTCTGCCGTCTTAGACCAATCCTCATCGGTGTTTGGCAATTGGAGAAATATCCTCACTTTCATTGGCGATGATGAAGACGGTTCCATTCATATGTCGCAGGCTGACGACCTCGCTGAATACTTTGAAGTAAATCATCCTGAATACAACATTGACAAGATTTACCTTGATGCTTATCAGCAGCAGTCAACGCCCGGAGGCAGCCGCTACCCGGATGTGAATGAAGCCATCGGCAGAAGGATATTCTCAGGTACGCTGATTATGAATTATACCGGGCATGGAGGCGTAAACGGCTGGGCACATGAGCGGATTCTCGATGTATCCGGCATTAACTCCTGGAACAACTTTGATAAGCTGCCTTTGTTTATCACCGCCACCTGCGAATTCAGCAAGTTTGACGACCCCGGAAAGGTTTCGGCTGGCGAAATGGTTTTGCTCAATGCCAATGGCGGGGCAATTGCGATGGTAACGACCACCCGGCTGGTTTATTCGGGAGCAAATTTCACGCTCAATAATAACTTCCTTC
>DATLYB010000432.1:0-11968 GCA_035575215.1 Chitinophagales bacterium | reverse complement strand
CGATTTGAACGACTATCTTCCCAGCCCGGGATTACATCCATTGCTCAGCCAGCCCTGGATTGAAAATGTGGTAAAAACCCGGCTGCCTGCGCAGCAGCAATGGACGCATTGGTATGATAAAGAAAACTCGGTTGCGCAGCTGGATTATATCCTGCTCTCAAAACGCATTGCTAAAAAAAATCCTGCTGCCGTTCCGCTGATTGTGCGAAAAGGGCTCCCTGAAAATGCTGCGGCATACACCGGAAGCCGGTTTCAAGGGGTGGGAAAACTGCGTCCGGCAGCTTCTGACCATTGCCCGGTGGCAATCAAAATAGCTTTGTAAAATTTCACCTTTCCCTGAATATTTTGAACCTCAATTATTATTATTTTTATAGCACTATTGTTCTACTAATGTGGTCTAAAGCCCGCCCGGCTTTGGTTTCTTGTTTTAACCCCCCGCGCTTAAGCGTGAGGTAAGAAGATTACCCGATATTATTGGGTTTTAGCCCAAAGATGATTTTTTAGTCGGACAACAATGATTTCAGAGAAGAAACTTCCAGCCATGAACAGAGTTGCTTTCATCGGTATGTGGTTGCTGCTCTTATGCTTTCGCACCTACCCGCAGGGAGAAACCAATGTGTGGTACTTCGGGGCTAATGCGGGCATTGATTTCAACAGCGGTTCCCCGGTGGCGCTTACCAATGGCGCCTTAAGCACCAGCGAAGGCTGTGCAACGATTGCAGACAAATATGGCAACCTTCTTTTCTACACCGATGGCATTAAAGTGTGGACACGCGCGCATGTGCAAATGCCCAACGGCTTCGGATTGATGGGCGACCCATCATCGGCACAGTCGGCCATCATCGTACCGAAGCCGGGCAGCACCACGTTCTTTTATTTATTCACGGTGGACAATGAAGGCGGACCCAACGGCTTGCGCTACTCCGAAGTTGATTTGACGCTCAACGGAGGGCTGGGCGATGTGGTGGCTGCCACAAAAAACACCCCGCTCTTTACGCCTTCTGCCGAAAAGATTACCGCGGTGAAACACGCCAGCGGCATTGACGTGTGGGTGCTCGCGCATGGCTTATACAACAACCGCTATTACGCTTATCTCGTTGACTGCAACGGTGTGAACGCCCCGGTAATCAGCCACGCGGGCAGCGTGGAAGGCTGGCCCGGATGGGGTTACCTGACCGCTTCACCTGACGGGAAGAAACTTGCCTCCGCGATGCGCGCGGTGGGGTTTGAGCTGCTTGATTTTGATAATGCAACGGGCGTGGTGTCAAATCCGCTGTTTCTCGGATATGCAGGTGAATGTTATGGCGTTTCTTTTTCCCCGAATAACAAGGTGCTTTACGGTTTGAAAATCGGCAATGGCGAAATCTACCAATGGAATCTGCAGGCAGGCACGCCAGCGGCTATCGCTGCTTCCGCTGTTTTTCTTGGATATGCAATGGGTACCGATGCGCCTTACCGCGGTGGAGCTTTGCAGTTGGGACCTGACGGCAGGCTGTATGTATGCCAGTTTCAGCAGCCTTTTCTATCTGTAATAAATTATCCCGATGTGGTGGGAACCGGCTGCAATCTGCAATTCAACGCGGTGAGCCTTGCAGGAAGAAACTGTATCCTCGGGTTGCCTCCTTTCATTCAGAGTTATTTTGATACCACGGCAGTAATTCAGTATGCCGGAAATTGCCCGGGGCGTCCTGTAAGCTTTTCCATCAGCAGCAGCATTGCCTATCTGGATTCCGTGAAATGGGATTTTGGCGATATCGCTTCGGGGGCTCAGAATTTTTCAACAAGCCTCTTTCCTTCTCATATATTTGCCGCATCTGGAAATTATAATGTCCGATTGATACGATACCTGAGTTGTGTTTCTGATACAAATTATAAGCAAGTGAGCATTATCCCTTCACCCACGTTCTTGCAAGATGCATATATCTGTCCCGGAAATAGTTTTACACTGCCGGGAGGCCGTGTGGTGACAACTCCGGGCATTTTCTATGACACGCTTGCTGCTGCAACCCCCTGCGACAGCATCATTATTACACAAATTATTTTGGGAAGCACCGATATCACGGCAAGCAATGATACGGCAATTTGCCTCGGAGGCTCCGTTCAACTGAATGCGAGCGGAGGCATGTTCACGTATTCATGGTCACCCTCCGCGGGACTTGACAATCCGAATATTCCCAATCCGGTGGCAACGCCAGCGCACACTACGTCCTACGTAGTCACCACACAGGTTTTTGCTGACGAACTGATTGTAAACGGGGATTTCAATGCCGGCAATGCCGGATTCATCAGCGGGTATGTGAACCAAACCAATCTTTTTCCCGAAGGTACTTATTATGTGGGAAGCAACCCTAATGCGTATCACTCAGGCTTTACGGCATGCAGCGACCACACAGGCGGAGGAAATATGATGATAGTGAACGGTTCGGGAACACCGGGCGTAAATGTATGGTGCCAAAGCATCAGCGTGGTGCCCAACACCGATTATGCTTTTTCATGCTGGGTAACGAGCGTGGTTGCAGGCAGCCCGGCTCTGCTTCAATTCTCCATCAACGGAGCCTTGCTGGGCAGCTTGTTCAGCGCACCTCCTATGGTTTGCCCCTGGCAGCAGTTTTATGTCATCTGGAATTCAGGCAGCAACACTTCGGCAAACATCTGCATCGTGAACCAGAACACGACTTTAGGTGGTAATGATTTTGCGCTTGATGATATTTCTTTCATCGGTTTGTGCCCCGCAAGAGATACAGTGACTATCACCGTCATCAATCCCGCTTACGCAACCATTGATACTTCCATTTGCCAGGGAACAAGTTACACATTTCCCGATGGCAGTGTGAGTTCGGTTTCCGATACCAACATTTCAATGCTCACCGGTCGCGCAGGCTGCGACAGCATTATTACAACCTATCTTACCGTTATGCCTTCCGGTTCAACCGCTGTAATGGACACCATTTGCTCGGGCGCTTCTTATCCGCTTCCTGACGGAAGCATTGTGACTGCGTCAGGAAGCTATCCGGTCACCCTGCCGAATCAATTTGGCTGCGATAGTATCATCATCACGCATCTCACGGTTATCCATCTTGCTGCGCATGTTCAGCCGGTTGATGTTTTATGCAATGGCGACAGCACAGGAAGAATTGCCGTAACTGCTGCAGGCGGGATAATGCCGTTCAATTTCAACTTGCTGCAAAATGGCAACGTAATTTCCGTCAATCATACGGGAAATTTCACCGCTCTTCCTGCCGGTGATTATGTTGTAAACATAACTGACAATTTCGGATGTCCGATTTCATCCAGCGTCCGGGTCAATGAGCCGGTTCCTTTGCAAACGCTATTGGATTTTGAAAGCATCTCTTGCCACGGTGAAAATGACGGTGAAATAATTCTGACAGCAGCGGGCGGCACTCCGGGATACACATTCAGCATCACCAATCAGCCTCCAAATACTATGGGAATATTCACGGGGCTTGAAGCCGGAACCTATGGATACACCGTTACTGACAAAAACAACTGCACAATAAACGGCTCGGCAACACTCACCGAACCGCAGCCGGTAATCATCACCGTTTCGCCCGGCACGGCTGAAATCAAATTGGGTGAAACCGTCCGGTTCAATGCAACTTCCAATTATGACCCTGGCGCCACCTATCTGTGGACGCCTGCTGACGCGCTCGATTGCACGCATTGCAGCAATCCCATTTCAACCACTCTTAGCAGTATCGTGTACAACCTTGAAGTAACAGCTGCGGTTAACGGCAAAGCATGTAAATCAGCGGTGGACGTGGCGGTGACGGTACTGCTTGACCACGACCTGCAGATACCTAATGCCTTTTCACCCAACGGGGACGGTTATAACGATTTCTTCCGGATTTATGGAAATCTGTATTCGGTCAAGACGCTGGAGGTGATGATTTTTGACCGCTCCGGTGAAAAGGTTTTTCAAAGCAATGACATCAACTTCCAGTGGGATGGAACCTACGCAGGCGAAAAGCTCTTTCCGAACGTATTCGTTTACAGCATCCGCGCCACATACATTGATAATTTCACTCCCAAACTCTATAAAGGAAGCGTTACCTTGCTGAAGTAATAATTCCCCGTTTCACTAATTTCGGATACTCAGAATCCTTTTGTACATGGAAAACCTCCGCTTTCAGGCTATACATACCGTGCTCAACCGCGAACGGACGGAAGTGCAGCTTCCCGCTCAGCGCATCTCAGAATACTTCGGCAGCAACGTGTTCAATGATGAAGCCATGCGGAAGCACTTGTCCGCTGAAGCCTATCAGAGCATCAAGCACTCCATCGAGTCAGGCACCAAGATTGACCGCAGCATTGCCGACCAGGTTGCCGCTTCGATGCAAGCCTGGGCAATCGGCAAGGGCGCCACGCACTTCACGCACTGGTTTCAGCCGCTCACAGGCGCCACTGCCGAAAAACATGACACGTTTTTCACGATTACCGGAAGCGGCAGGGGCATGGAGAGCTTCAGCGGTGATGCGCTGGTGCAGCAGGAATCGGATGCATCCAGCTTCCCGAGCGGTGGTATCCGCTCAACGTTCGAAGCACGGGGCTACACGGCTTGGGACCCTTCCTCTCCTGCTTTCATCATGGAAATCGGCAACGGAAAGACACTCTGCATCCCCACGATTTTTGTTTCATTTAACGGGGAGGCGCTCGATTACAAAGCGCCCCTGCTGAAATCCTACCATCTGATTTCATCAGCCGCCCTCGATGTATGTCATTTCTTTGACAAGCATGTCACGCGCGTCTATCCTACACTCGGCTGGGAACAGGAGTATTTTGTGGTGGATGAGGCGCTATTTTATGCCCGCCCCGATTTGCTGCTCACCGGAAGGACGCTTTTCGGTCATGCCTCTGCCAAAGGGCAGCAGTTGGAAGACCATTACTTCGGTTCCATTCCCGAGCGTGTGTACGCCTTCATGCTCGACCTTGAGACCGAAGCCCTCAAGCTTGGCATCCCGATTAAGACGCGCCACAATGAAGTGGCGCCCGCACAATACGAATGTGCACCCATGTTTGAAGATATGAATCTATCGGTTGACCACAATCAACTGTTTATGGATTTGATGGACCGCATCTCGCGCAGGCACAAGCTGCGCGTGTTGCTGCACGAGAAGCCGTTCACCGGCATCAACGGCTCCGGGAAGCATTGCAACTGGTCGCTTTTCACCAATACGGGAAAGAACCTGCTGGCGCCCGGCACCACTCCGCGGAAAAACCTGCTGTTCCTCACGTTCTTCATCAACATCATCAAAGCGGTGCACGAACATGCCGACTTGCTGCGAGCCTCCATCGCATCCGCAGGCAACGACCATCGCCTGGGAGCCAATGAAGCCCCGCCCGCCATCATGTCGGTGTTCATCGGCTCGCTGCTGCGGCAGGTGCTGGATGAAATCGAGGAGCGTGTGGAAAAAGGCGCCTTTGACGAGCCGGATAAAGGTGACCTGCGGATGGAGATTCACAAGATGATTCCCGACCTGATGAAAGACAACACCGACCGCAACCGCACGTCACCGTTTGCGTTCACCGGAAACAAATTCGAACTGCGCACAGTAGGCTCATCAGCCAACTGTGCGTTCCCGATGACGGTGCTCAACACCATTGTAGGGCACCGGCTGAAATTGTTCAAAGAAGAAGTGGACAAGCTGAAGGAAACCGAAGAGAAAAAAGATGCCGCCATCCTGAAGGTGCTGAAGCGCTACATTGACGAATCGCGCAGCATCCTGTTTGAAGGCGACAATTACAGCAAGGATTGGGAGAAGGAAGCTGCCAAGCGCGGGCTGTCAAACATCAAAACAACACCCGAAGCGCTCGACAAGCTTGTTGCGAAGGACAACCGCATGGTTTTCACCTCCAACCATGTTTTTTCCGTGAAAGAACTGGATGCCCGCTATGAAATCATGCTGGAAAACTACAATCAGCGGCTGCAGATTGAGGCGCGCATCCTCAATGACCTTGTCATCAACCAAATCATTCCCGCTGCGCTGAAATATCAAAACGAGCTTGCCGGAAACATCAGCACAATGAAGGAAGCCGGCTTGGAGAAAGATTCGGCAGCTCAGAAAGAGCTGCTCGCTCAAATCGCAGCGCACATCAGGGCGGTGAAAGAGCTTGCCGATGCCATGATGAAGGAAACGGAGAAAACTGCCAAATCGCAGCCCCGCGAAAAAGCTGCGCACTACTGCGAGCGCATCAAACCCCTTTTCGAAAAAATCCGCGAACACGCTGACCAGCTGGAATTGCTGGTGGAAGACGGTTGCTGGTCGCTGCCCAAATACAGGGAATTGTTGTTTATAAGGTGAGCTGGCAATAACCGTACGCGCAATTCAAACGGATTCTTGGTTTTAGCAAATTTTATAACGGGTGACATCAGGAATTGCTAATCCAGGAGAGATAGCTATTGGATAAGAAGATGAGCCCGAAATTTCCGCTTCGCTTTTTCCTAATTTTGAAATCAATTTCGAGGAGAGTAATACGTTTATATAAGCAATGAATTTTTTAATAAAGCTGTTTATTTTTTCTCTTGCCCTTTTCATCATTTCCGCCTGCAGCACCACGCAAAAAATCAAAGATGGTAACATGGCTTTTCAGCAGAAGAGCTATGCGCTGGCTGCCAGTCTTTTCAAGACGGAATTTAATGAAGAAAACGATGCGAAGCAGAAAGCGTACAAGGCATTCATGGCGGGGGAGAGCTACCGTTTCAGCAACAACACCCAAGAGGCGGAGAAGTGGTATGCCGAGGCGCTGAGCCTGAATTATGAGCAGCCTGTCGTGAAGCTGAACTACGGCTTGATGCTGATGGCGAATGAAAAATACAACCAGGCGATTACGCAGTTCAATGAATACTCGCGCGATGACCCGTTCAATAAGCAGAAGGCGCTGGAACTGATAAAAGCCTGCAAAGAAGCCAGTAAGTGGCAGTCAGCCCGCACCAGCATGGTTCTCACCAACCTCAGCTACCTCAACACGGATGCAAACGAGTATGCGCCCGTGTTTTTCAAAAACAAGGATTTGGTATTCACGTCAGACAAGTTTGACGCCTTGGGCGGAGAAACGTACAACTGGACGGGCGAAAAATTTTCCGACATCTTTATTTCGAAGCGGGAAGCCAACGGGGAATACCGCACCAACGTTTCCTTCAGCCCTCAAATCAACAGCGGCTTCAATGACGGCACACCCGCCTTCAACGAAAATTTTGACATACTCTATTTCACACGCTGCGGCTCACAGGGAAAGAAGGATGACTTCTGCAAAATCTACGAATCCACTTTTGATGGCGTGTATTGGAGTAACCCCGTTCCTGTTTCCCTGTTTGGCGATACGGTGAACACGGGCACTCCGTGGCTTTCAAAGGATGCCACTACGATGCTCTTCGCTGCCGATGTACCCGCGTCAGGCTATGGCGGGAAGGATTTGTACATCACCTATTACGAAGAAGACCACTGGACGCAGCCGCAGAACCTTGGCAATGAAATCAACACAGCGGGTGATGAGATGTTCCCGTATGTGGATGATGAGGGCACGCTGTACTTCTCATCCAGCGGGCATCCGGGCATGGGCGGGCTGGATATCTTCTCCGCGCATAAATCAGGCAAGATTTGGAAGAACGTGGTGAACCTGAAGCCTCCCATCAACTCAGGCGCTGATGATTTCGGGATACTGTTCGAAAAAATAAAGCCCAGGGATGAGAATGACCCCGTGCGCTCATCGGGCTATTTCTCTTCATCGCGCGAAGGCGGCAGGGGCGGTGATGACCTTTACCATTTCATGCTTGCCAATGAAAATATCTTCAGGCTGGATGGCATTGTGCTGGAGAAAATTTTTGAAAATCCGGCTGACCCCAACAGCAAGGTGATTGACCTGGTGCCGCTTCCCGCCACGATGTTAACGCTGAAAAAATATGAGGGCGGATTGAAACTGATTGACACCGTGCTGGCGGATAAGTTCGGCAAGTTTACGTTTGACCTTGAGCCGAATTCCCATTACAAGCTGAATTCCGAAAAGCAGGGATTTTTCAATAAAGCGCAGGACGTCACCACCAAAGGCTTGCGCGATTTGGAGAATATCCTCATCACCATTAAAGTGCGCGTACTGATGGAGCGCATTTATGAGGAGAAGGAAATCGTGCTTCAGAATATCTATTATGATTATGACAGCACGGTGCTGCGCGATGATTCAAAGCCGGTGCTCGACACCTTGGTTGCCCTGCTGAATGAAAACCCGGATGTGATTGTGGAAATCGGCTCGCACACCGACTCTCGCGGAAGCGATGAATATAACATGGTGTTATCGCAGGGCAGGGCGGAGTCAGTGGTGCGTTATCTCATCGAAAAAGGCATTGACGCGAAGCGAGTTCGCGCAAAAGGTTACGGGGAAACAAGGCTCGTGAACCATTGCGGCAATGACGTGGAATGCACCGAAGAAGAGCACCAGCACAACAGGCGCACCACGTTCAAAGTGCTTTCGGAAAAATTGGTGATTGAATCGGTGCCGCCCGGCAGCATCAAGGTGGATGACAAGCTGAAGAAGATGGAAGAGTAAAATTGCTACTCCACCACAAACCACGGATTTGTTAAATCCTCTTTATTGTAAACGAGCGGTTCGCGGGTGTTCACGTTCAGCACTTTTCGCCCTGCTTCGGTGGCTATGACGTGAGCGGCTGCGGTGTCCCATTCCATCGTAGGTCCGAAGCGGGGATACACATCGGCAGTGCCTTCGGCAACCAAACAAAATTTCAGTGAGCTTCCGGCTGAAATGAAATCAACAGCTTTGCCCTGCTGCCTCAGCTCTTCCACAAACCGTTCTGTTTCCGGAGCCGGATGCGAGCGGCTGCCGATGACTACCACATTTTTTCTTGTCGTGTAATGCAGATATTTATTGCTCAGCTTTTTTATTCTTCCGTCAGACAAAATTTTAATAGAACCTGAGTTTTTTGAAGCATAGTAAGTGATGCCATTCACGGGAATATGCACCACGCCCATAATCGGCTGGTTGTCCTCAATCAATGCAATGTTGACCGTAAACTCGCCATTTCTGCCGATAAACTCCTTGGTGCCGTCCAGCGGGTCAACGAGCCAGAAATAATTCCAATGCTTCCTTTCTTCGAAGGGGATTTGCTTGCTCTCTTCGGACAGAATGGGAATTTCAGGATAGGCATCCTTTAATGATTGGGTGATAAAATCATTGGAATGCTTGTCAGCAAGCGTGATGGGAGAATGGTCCGATTTTTTTTCTGCATCGAACGGCTGATAATACACGTCAAGAATAGCTTTTCCAGCTCCCTTGGCGATGAAGAGTATTTTTTGGATGTCAACTTTGTCAAGCATGTGTAAAATGGTTAAGGACGTGATTTCTCTAAGAATAATAACAGCCGGGATTCATAAAACTTATGTTTGTTAATTGCTTCCTGCCTGCTGACTGTCGCTGATTATTATCGCTGCTCATTGTCATTATACTTCTCAATCCGTTCAATACACTTCTTCAAGCTGTCGCGCCAATATGGAATCGTCAATCCAAAGGTGGCTTTGATTTTCTTTTTATTCAGAACCGAATAATGTCCTCTTTTGGCTGGAGTGGGATATTCAACGGTTTCAAGAGGTTTCACCTTGGATGACAAACCGCTCAGCTCCATAATCGCCACAGCGAAATCATACCAACTGCAAACGCCTTCATTGCTGTAGTGAAAAATGCCGGTAATGTTTTCGTTAAGCCGGGGGAGCATCGTCATGATAGTGCTTGCGAGGTCGTAGGCATAGGTGGGCGTTCCGACCTGGTCGTAAATCACCCCGATTTCCTTCCGCTCTCTTCCCAGCTTTTGCATTGTCTTCACAAAATTATTCCCGAAGGGAGAATAGAGCCATGAGGTGCGGATGATGATGCTCTTGCTGTTTTGCTGCAGGCAGGCTTCTTCTCCGCGCCATTTTGATTTGCCGTAGATATTGAGGGGTGAAGGCTGGTCTTCCTCCGTGTAGGGTTTTGATTTTTTTCCGTCAAACACAAAATCGGTGGAAAGGTGAATCAGACGCACATTGTGTTCGCGCGTAACCTGAGCGAGGTGAAAAACGGCAGTCGCATTGAGATTGAAAGCAGCTTCCATGTCGCTTTCGGCTTTATCCACGGCAGTGTAAGCCGCACAGTTGATGCAATAGTCAAACCGGTTTGCCGTAAATAAATCGCGAACGGATTTTTCATCGGTGATGTCCATCCCATGCGAATCCGTAAACGTGAATTGATATTGCGGATATTCTGCCGCGAGCAAGGTCAACTCCGTTCCGAGTTGTCCTTTCGAGCCGGTGACGAGGATGGATGGCATGGTTACTTACCACATTTGGCACACAGGAAACAATAGGTATTGTTCTCTATGTGTTATGCTATGTGTCTTTGAGCTTTAATTTTCAGCATGGTTGGCGGACCTATATACCTGTGTGGTAAGAAAAATTTCTCACCGCCTCACGAAGGTAAGGCAGGTTCCTGTCTTTTTCAGAGAGCCTGAGCTGTTCTTGAGGCAGGTGCCAGTCAATCTTCAGTTCGGGGTCATCGTAGCGAATGCCCTTCTCATGCTCGCGGGAATAGTAGTTGTCACATTTGTAAAAAAATTCAGCCGTTTCACTGAGCACCACAAAGCCATGCGCAAAGCCGCTCGGAATGAAGAGCTGCTTCTTGTTATCTGACGACAGAATTTCACCATGCCACCGCAGGTAAGCGGGACTACCTTTCCTCAAATCAACAGCGACATCCCATACTTTTCCGTGAATCACCCGCACCAGCTTGGCTTGTGCAAATGGTTCCGTTTGGTAATGCAATCCGCGCAGCACTCCAAATATGGATTTCGACTGATTGTCCTGAACGAAATTGGTCAGGATACCGGCTTCTTTCATCAGCCGCTGATTGTAGCTTTCAAAGAAATATCCCCTGGTATCTTCCAATACTTTTGGCTCGATGATGAGCAAGCCGGGAATGTTTGTTTTAGTGATGGTCATAGAAATTTACAGTGCCACTGGTTTCAAGGGTACGAATCGTTTATTCTTTTGCTGTTTTAGAATCTCCTTCAGTGACGTAATATCAAATCTGTCAAGGTACGCATTCTTTCTTTTTCTTTTCAAAGCTTCTTTGCTTTTCAGCAAGTCATTAATTTCCATGACTTTAATTTCCATGACTTTAATCTTCATGCATGCTGCTGTCACCCTTATTGCATTTTTATATGCTGCGGCAAATTCAATACACTTCCTTGTTAAGAATAATTCACATCCGGCTTGCGCATCGCTGTCCATCGTTCCAGAGGTGACATCCGGATGGGAATGCTTCGTCCTTCCTGCGGCTTTCCTCCTCAGGAGTGGTTATTATTACTTTTTTCTTCACGGGCTAAAATTAAATTTGTTTATCTGATGCGCGAAAAAATTCATTGCTAATTGCAATTCTTAAATGAATACGAAGGCGGGGCTCCCACTGCTTGGGAAAAAGGCGGGAGGCATGTGCTACCTTACCGGTGTCTTTTGCCTGAAATACTCAATCGTTTTTTTCAGCCCTTCTTTGAATCGCACTTTCGGCTCGTAACCTAACAGCGTCATTGCTTTCGAAATATCCGCCAGCGAATTCTCAATCTCCCCTTTGCGGGGTTCGCGGTGAAGGGCGTTTTTTTTCACGCCCATGAATTCGCACACGAAGCGGTACAACTGGCTGACGGAGTAACTCTCGCCTACCGCCACATTGAACACCTGGTTGATTGCCTTTTTATTTTTAGTAAATGCTGCGAGGATATTCGCCTGCACCGCATTCTCCACGAAGGTGAAATCGCGCGTCTGCGTGCCGTCACCGTTGATATACACGTCATGGCCGTTCATCAAGCCGTGAATAAACAGCGGAATCACCGCAGCGTAGGCGCCTTTCGGGCTTTGGCGCGGGCCAAACACATTGAAATAACGCAAGCCGATCACTTCTATCCCGTAATTAT
>DATLYB010000431.1:0-12473 GCA_035575215.1 Chitinophagales bacterium | reverse complement strand
AATCGAGCCATCGCTGCCGCCATTGCAACTCACGTCCGCTTTTGCAGTTGCTGCAGCAAGCATGGCAGGTTGTGTAATTGTTGTACCGGTGGTAACTGTACAGCCTTTTGAATCGGTGATGGTAACATTATAGATGCCGCTGCTTAACCCGCTGATGTCTTGTGTTGCTGCCCCGTTCGACCAGGAATACAAATACGGAGTTGTTCCGCCTGCCGGAGTTAAATCAATAGAGCCGTTGTTTCCGCCATGGCAGCTCACATTCACGTGCGTAGTGGAAGCAGTGAGCGGTGCCGGTTCGGTGATGATTGCGCTGGCGGTGACCGAGCAATTTTTTGCGTCTGTAATTGTTACAGAATAAGTTGCCGCAGTTAATCCGCTGATGTCCTGAGTGGTTGCAGCATTTGACCATGAATAAGAATAAGGTGTCGTTCCGCCCGTCACGGTCAAATCAATGGAGCCATCGGCTCCACCGCTGCACCTCACATTGACCTGTGTTGTTGAAGCTGCAAGCACTGCGGGTTGGGTAATTGTGGCGCTTGCGGTGGTTGAGCATCCTTGCGCATCGGTAACGGTGACGGTATAGGCACCCATGGATAACCCGCTTATATCCTGTGTTGTTGCACCATTCGACCAGGAATATAAATAGGCTGTTGTTCCGCCCGTCACGGTCAAATCAATGGAGCCATCGCTGCCGCCATAGCAACTCACATTCCCATGCGTAGTGAAAGCTGCGAGCACTGTGGGTTGGGTGACGGTGTAATTGGCAATCTTACTGCACAATGCCGCGTCAGTAACCGTAACGGTGTAACTTCCGGCAGTCAAGCTGCTAATATCCTGAGATGTTGCACCATTGCTCCATGCGTAGGTGTAAGGAGTTGTTCCACCGGATGTCGAAATATCAATTGCACCATTATTACCGCCATTGCAGCTCACATGCGTAATTGAATTTAATGTAATTGAAAGAGCGGTCGCTTCTCCCACGGCAACATTTGCAGACATTGTACAGGCGTTGTCGTCAGTTACGGTGACGCTGTAAAGATTTGCCGCGATATTGGCGAGGTCTTCGGTGGTGGCGCCTGTATTCCACGAGAATGAAAACGGCACTACCCCGCCCGTCACAGTCAAGTCAATAGCACCATCCGTTCCGCCATTGCAACTGGCATTGGTAGTAGTCCATGTGATTGAAATCACGGCAGGCTCGCTAATAGCTGCACTAATGGTTGCTGTGCAACCTTTGAAATCTGTAACAGTTACGGTGTATGTTCCGGCTGTAAGTGTTGAAATGTCTTGAGTGGCAGCGCCATTCGACCAACTGTAAGAATAAGGAGTTGTTCCTCCTGATGGAGTCAAGTCAACCGAACCGTTGTTGCCGCCATTGCAAAGCACATTGACTTTGTTTGCGGATGCAGTGAGCACTGCGGGTTGTGTGATAGTTGCACTGCTCGTGGTAGTACAGCCTTGCGCATCGGTAACGGTGACCGTGTATGAGCCAATGACCAATCCGCTGATGTCTTGGGTGGTCGCGCCATTTGACCAACTATAGCTGAAAGGCGCTGTGCCACCGCTGACGGACAAATCAACGGAGCCATTACTACCACCGTTGCAGCTTACATCCACCTTTGTGTTGGATGCAGTGAGCAATGCGGGTTGTGAAATCATTGCGCTGCTTGTTATTGTGCAACCTTGCGCATCGGTGACGGTGACGGTGTATGTTCCTGCCGCCAAACCGCTGAGGTCTTGCGTAGTTGCGGCATTCGACCAGGAATACGAATAGGGAGTTGTTCCACCCGAAACGGTCAAATCAATGGAACCGTTGCTGCCGCCATTGCAGCTTACATTCACTTTCGTATTCGAAGCGGTGAGCGTTGAAGGTTGTGTGATTGCCGCGCTTGATGTAACCATGCAGCCTTGTGCATCGGTGACTGTCACCGTGTAAGTTCCGGCCGTCAAGCCGGAAATGTCTTGTGTAGTAGCGCCATTCGACCACCAGTAAGAGTAAGCAGTGGTACCACCACTCACCGTCAAGTCAATCGAGCCATTGCTGCCGCCATTGCAACTCACATCCGCTTTTGTGCTGGATGCGGTAAGTACAGCGGGTTGTGTAATGATTACTTCCGTTGTGACCGAACAGCCCTTGTTGTCAGTAACAGTTACGTCATATGTCCCGGCTGTAAGCCCGCTGATGTCTTGGGTAGTGGCACCATTTGACCAATTATAAGAATAAGGCGTTGTTCCACCTGTGACAGTCAAGTCAATCGAGCCGTTATTTCCGCCATTGCAACTCACGTTCACTTGTGTTGTGGAAGCAGCAAGCACGGCAGGTTGTGTAATCGTTGTTCCGGTTGTTATCGTGCAGCCCTGCGCATCAGTTACCGTAACGGTGTATGTTCCTGCTGATAATCCGCTGAGGTCTTGGGTGGTGAAACCATTCGACCAGGAATAAGAATGCGGAGTTGTTCCGCCTGTGACCGTCAGGTCAATCGAACCGTTATTTCCACCGTTGCAACTGACATCCGTTTTTGTGGTTGATGCAGTGAGCGTTGCAGGCTGAGTGATGGTTGCATCATTTGTTATCGTGCATCCCTGCGCATCAGTTACAGTAACGGTGTATGTTCCTGCTGATAATCCGCTGAGGTCTTGGGCGGTGGAGCCAGTTGACCAGGCATACGCGTATGGAGACGTTCCACCAACAACAGTCAAGTCAATCGAACCGTTGCTGCCGCCATTGCAGCTTACATTCACCTGCGTGAGAGACGTGCCCAATGCGGCAGGCTGTGTAATCGTTGCGCTGGAAGTAATTATGCAGCCTTTATTGTCGGTAATTGTCACTGTATATGTTCCAGCGGAAAGTCCGCTGATATCTTGAGTGGCAGCGCCATTCGACCAGGCATACGTGTATGGAGCCGTGCCGCCCGCAACCGTCAAGTCAATCGAACCGTTGCTGCCGCCATTGCAGCTTACATCCACTTTCGTATTCGAAGCAGTTAACGCAGCAGGTTCTGTAATTGTCGTGCTGCTTGTGACGGTGCATCCTCTGTTGTCGGTGACGGTAACCGTATATGTTCCTGCGGAAAGTCCGCTGAGGTCTTGCGTAGTGGCGCCATCCGACCAGCTATAACTGTAAGGCGTTGTTCCGCCCGCAGGTGTTAAATCAATCGAACCGTTGCTGCCGCCATTACAGCTTACATCCACTTTTGTTGCGGAGGCAGTGAGTGCGGCAGGCTGTGTAATTGTTCTGCTAAGCGTAATTGTGCAGCTATTGGCATCCATTATCGTGACGGTATAAGTTCCGGCAGATAAACCACTGATATCCTGCGTAGTAGCTCCATTTGACCAATTATAGCTATAAGGTGTTGTTCCGCCTGCCGGAGATAAATCAATGGAGCCGTTGCTGCCGCCATTGCAACTGACATTCCCCTGCGTTGCGCTTGCTGTTAATGCGGATGGTTGAGTGATGGTAGTTCCGGTTGTGATGGTACATCCGTTAGAATCCGTTACAGTTACATTGTATGTTCCGGCAGATAAAACGCTCCGGTCTTGTGTTGTAATTCCGCCTGTCCATGAGTAAGAGTAGGGTGCTGTTCCTCCGGTCACCGTCAAATCAATCGAACCGTTGCTGCCGCCATTACAACTGACATTCACTTGCGTGAAAGATGTATTTAATGCCGGGGGTTGCGTGATGGTGATTGAACGAGCGGTGGTGCAGCCATTCGCGTCAGTTACGGTCACCGTATATGTTCCGGCAGGACGTCCGCTGATATCTTGCGTAGTTTGACCGGATGACCATAAATAGGAATAAGCCGGAGTTCCGCCACTTACAGTCAAATCAATCGAACCATTGCTGCCGCCATTGCAACTGACGTTTACATGTGTTTCGCTTGTCGTGAGGGCAGCAGGTTGAGTAATAGTCGCACTTCTTGTAATAGCACATCCCCTTACATCCATCACGGTTACAGTATAGGTGCCTGCAACCAGGCTGGTAATGTCTTGCGTAGCTGCTCCGTTCGACCAACTGTAAGAATAAGGAGTTGTTCCTCCTGATGGAGTCAAGTCAATAGAGCCTGTGCTTGCGCCATTACAGGCGACATTCACCTGTGTTGTACTTGCAGTAAGCAAGGGGGGTTGAGTAACAGTGCCGCTGGCAGAGACCGTACACCCTTTGGAATCGGTAACAGTAACGGTATAAGTTCCTGCAATTAAATTAGTGATGTCTTGTGTCGTGGCACCGTTAGACCAACTGTATGTATAAGGTGAAGTGCCTCCTGAAGGAGTCAAATCAATCGAGCCGTCATTATTTCCATAACACGTGCTGACGTTGGTTACCGATAATGCAGCCGTCAACTGGGCAGGCTGGGTTATTGTTGCCGAACCTGTTTTAACACATCCGTTTAAATCAGTGACTGTCACGTTGTACGTTCCTGCAGGACGGCTGCTAATATCTTGCGTAGTTGCACCCGTTGACCAGACGTAGGTGTAAGGCAGGATTCCACCGGATGGAGTCAAATCCACTGCGCCATTGCTGCCGCCAAAACAAGAAACATTGGTTGTGGAAAACGACAGGGAAATCGCAGCGGGCTGAATAAGCACAAAGGTATCGCGGCTTACATATCCATCAGCATCGGTAATAGTGAGATAATAATTTCCGGCAGTTAAACCGCTGATATCTTCCGTGGTAGCACCCGTGCTCCATTGCCAGGCGTAAGGCGGAGTGCCACCGCTGGTGGTCACATCAATTGAGCCATCGCTTGCGCCAAAGCAGCTTACGTTGACTCCGTTGTAGTTCGACTTTACGCCATTGGGCTGAATGATGCCGATTCTGACTTTAACAAAGTTGAACCTGCCGCAGGCATCCGTCACTTCGCAGATAAGATAGCACTTATCATCCGTGTAAAGATTGGAAACGGTGAAATTGGTAGTGGCTGCATTCGGAGCAGAAAAAGTTCCTCCGCATGTGGCAGTCCACTGGTAACTATAGGGCGGTGTTCCCTTCGTGACGCTTACACTCACCGACTGCGGCACATTTTTGACAAATGTTTTCGGGATGTTGTGCGTGATAAGTAGCCCTTTGTCAATGCTTGCCAGAAACAGGAAGTTGAAAAACGCCCGTTGTGCAGCTACCTCGGCAGTACCGCTTCCGCCCACAGAGTGACCACCTTCGTACATGACCAATCCATTGGAAGCTTCATCAAAGCCGCGTCCGAAAATCAATTTTACTCCTTTGCGTGGCGCTGCGCCATCCGATGTGGTGATTGCAGGAGCCGCTCCCAAATTCCATCTGCCTGTAGTCAGGGGGATGTACCATTGTTCGGAGCCGCCATCCTGTGCAGGCGTCATATCGCCCATGAACTGCATGATGGGATGCGTGCTGTAAGCCGGGTCATACGAATAAGGCGGTGTTGCATTCCCAGCATGGAACTCCGTGATGAGCGAACCACAGTTATCCTTTCCATAACATTGCAAGCCGGTGTTCGACAAGAAGTTCATCCGTTTTGTCATATCCATAGGGTCGAAAATTCCTTCCAGCACACTCACCGCATGGCATCCCGCCCAGATGTAGCCATTGTTGAGCGTATTGAAATCCAGAAGATATTTGTGGTCAGCCCAGGTGGGGTCAGCGTGCGGCAGCACATATGTGTCGGAGCAATCATCCAAATCGGGTGGCAGACCGACAGAATAAAAAGAGGATGGAATTCCGGCATTCGTAAAATAGGGAATTACGATTCCGTCATTCTGGTCATCCAAGACCACATTGGTAAACCCGGTGAATGTGTGGAAAATGGGAACATATATGTCAGAGGTGGTGTAAGTTCCGACCACTCCGAGTCCCTGCCAGTAAGCAATTCGGGAAGCTACGGTTGCGGTAATCCAATCTTCTTTAATAATGAAAGTGCCGCCTTTATAGTCCATGCCGCTGTAAGTGAAATCTTTTCCATCCTTCACCTTTGCAGGATTGATGCTCCACAGCACCGGCACTTTGTAATTTTTCACCAAGTCATAAATCATCCCGTAAGGTTTCAGGCCGTTGCCGACCGTTTGCGGAGTAACACCCATGTTGATAATGAAAGAACCTTTTTTAACGGTGTCGCTTGGCGTGCTGTATCCAATTGTGGCGAGACCGCCCATCGTGCATCCGACAGCATCGGTTACGGTAACCGGATATAGTCCCGGAAGGACACTGGTGATGTCTTGCGTTGTTGCACCCGTTCCCCATTGGTACGTGTATCCGGGCACTCCTCCGGTCACGGTTAAATCAGCGCTGCCGTCAGAAGTTCCATAAAGCGAAGCATTGGTGATATTGAACGACAAACCAATCACTGAAGGTTCAACTACCGTTTTGCTTCTGCTGATAGTGCAGCCTTGCGCGTCAGTAACCGTCACGGCATAGTTGCCACCGCCCATGTTCGTTAAGTCTTCTGTGACAGCGCCCGTGTTCCATGAATACGTGTAAGGCGAGGTCCCCCCGCTTACGGTTAAATCAATGGTAATTTTTTGTCCGTTGCAAATGGTATCAGCTGCGCTGATGGAACCTGATAATGGAGCGGCAGGCTGCGTGACAATAACCGTTCTTGTTGAAGTGCACCCGTTCACGTCTGTTACTGTTACCGTGTAGGATGCGGCTGATAATCCGCTAATATCCTGCGTTGTTGCCCCATTCGACCAGGAATAGGAATAAGGCGTTGTTCCGCCAGCAACGGATAAATCTATTGAACCATTGCTTCCGCCAAAGCAACTTACGTTTACGTGTGTTTCGCTGGTGCTCAACACGGCAGGCTGTGTGAGCGTGGTGCTGTTGCTGCCCGTGCATCCGTTAACATCGGTGACGGTGACAGTATAAACTCCTGCCGGACGACCGGATATATCTTCCGTAGTAGCGCCCGTTGACCATAAAAAGGTATAGGGACTTGTGTTTCCGGTCACCGTTAAATCAATGGAGCCATCAGAGGCGCCATTGCAGCTTACATTCACGCCATTGTAATTTGACAGCGTCTTTGTGAAATTCCATGCTGCCGGCTGTGTAAGCGTTTGGGATGCGGTAGCCGTTGTGCCGCGATTATCGGTTACGGTTACCGTGTAGGTTCCGGCTGCAACATTGGAAATATCTTCGGTAGTGGCTCCGTTCGACCAGCTAAATGAATATGGGGCCCTGCCTCCGGTTACGGTGAGATTCACCGCTCCGGCAGAGGCACCGTTGCAGGTAATATTGGTACCGGCAGCAGATGCTGTCAGGGCGCCAGAAAAATTATCGGCAGTCACGGTTACGTTGTCGAACAAATGCGTTTCTCCCGAATTGTTCTGAATGCGAATGACGATTTGAAACGTAGTTCCCGAAAGGGCGCTCTGCGAAACGACCGCGGAACCAAAATCGTCCGTGAGATTCCCATTGGTGCTGAAATAAGTTTCCGCTCCTCCATCCAGCTTGTAGTAGGTGCGCATATAATCAACCGGCTCCAATCCATTCGGCTCCGATGCATTCAATCTTGCTGTGATGCTTGCATACGGTGCGATGTTGAGGATGGATGAATACCAAATAATCTCACACGAAGTAGTCGTGGTAAAGGTTACATTCATCTGCGCGCTCTGCACGCTGTAATTGCCGGGCAGACAGCCGTTAAGGTTGCGTGTCCATAATGGTGAGACGATGGTTCCATCCGCGTAGTTAAACGGCTCGTAATAAATATCATTCAAGCCTGTGACGCTCACATTATCAATGTAATGATTTTCATTGGCTGCATTGTTGCTGGCGCGCACCACAATCTGCATACCTGTTCCGCTCAGCCCGCTGACGGATGCGGTTCTTGCGGCATACGTGCCAGTGTTGTTGCCATTGGTTGTAAACAGCATTTCTGCCCCGCCATCAATTTTGTAATAAACCCTCAAATAATCGGCAGCTTCCATGTTGGTGGAAGCGGGAAGGTCAACGCTTGCGCTCACGCTGAGCCAGCCTGTGATGGGAAACACCTGCGATAGCCAAATGACTTCGCCTGTGGTGTTGGTGAATTGAAACTGATTTGTTTGCACACTGAATGTCGTTGGAGTGAATCCATTGGTATTGCGCGTCCACTTGGCAGGATTGCCCGAGCCTTGCGTAGTGCCGTTGGAATATGTGAAATTTTCGGAGTAAAGGGTGGTTTGCGAATAAGAAGCCAGTGCCGAAATAATAAGCAACGCAAGCAGATACCATCGTTTATGATAGAATTTGGTTTCCTTACAAATGCCATCTCCGGCAGAGATGGCATTTGCCTTAGCACAGCACTTCGAGGTGGACACTGTGGGAGTCATCCGTGGTTAGGTTTTTCTGTAAATAGTTTCAGGTCAAGAGTTTATGAAAAAGCGCACTAAGGACACTTTTTCAATTTGCTTTTACGGAAGAGTGCAGAGAAGGTTGGAATGAGAATGAATATCGGATAAACGGGAAAGCGAGTTGCAAACGAAGGAACAGCGAACCCAGAACACCAACTACAATTATCAGAAATTGTAAAATCCGGTGCAGGGAGCGGTTTCTAATTTCCGCATTCCACAACGGGATTTAGGAGTTTTCTTTTATCCGCGTTTTGCCTTTTCCCAAATGACCGACTGCGAGCCTTTCACCGCGCGAAAGAAACCTGCGTAAACCGCATAATTCATAATGAAGAAATAATAAGGCACAAAGAATGCCTTCAGCTTGATTTTTTGCTGTTCAAGAAGAAAACCTATCAGTGCCAGCACATAAAAGAGTATTTGTGCTGCAAGGAAAAATTTAAAAAACCAGGAATTTTGCCAGGCGAGAATAATATTGCTGATAAACAGGAGCGGCAGGGAAAGCGGAGCAAGCGTCCATCGCAAAACCCGGTGCGAGATATATTGAAAAGAAAGCAACCCATATTTAAAAGGATTCAGCAAGGAAGACAGCCTCACGATAGCCTGCATCCCGCCTGCCGCAATCCTGATTTTTCTTTTCAACTCCTCGCTGACGGATGCCGAAGGTCCCTCCATCGCATAGGCTTCAGGTTCGTAAGCAATGCGGTATCCGCGCTTTGCAATGGAAAGTGTCATGTAGAAATCTTCCACAATCGTATCCTGCGGAACGGGCTGAAATAATTCGGTGCGGATAGAAAATAACTCCCCTGCAGCGCCCACCACCGAATAGAGTTCTGAATCCCATTTCTTGAGTTTCGATTCATATTTCCAGTAAATCCCTTCCCCCGCCCCGCTGGCAGTATCTTTTTCCTTCATCAGGATTCGTTTTTCACCGGAAACAACGCCTGTCTTTTTATCCGCATAATGTTTCACCATATTGCGGATAGCTTCTTTATTTACGGCAGTATTTGCGTCAGTGAAAACGACCACAGGCGTTTTCACAAACGGCATCGCACGGTTCGTAGCAGCAATTTTGCCTTTGCGCTCCGGCTGGTGCAGCAGTTGAATCTGAGGATATTTTTTCACCCGTTCGGGTGTGCCGTCATCCGAGCCATCCGTGATAAACAGGAAATGAATTTTATCTTCTGGATAATCAAAGGCAAGGCAGTTTTTGATTTTCTCTTCAATAAAATCGGCTTCATTGTATGCTGCTACCAGCACGGTGACTTCCGGGAGATATAATTGATTTTCATTCCACTTTTTTTGGCGACTGAAAAATTTTTTTACCCGGACAAGCAAAAACAATAACATGGCATAGCCGATATACGTATAAATCACCAGCGAAAGGCAGGTCCAAAACACAGTTTTAAAAAACAATTCCACCTTTTTGAAAACCCAAAGCAAATTAAAACCGCTGATACAGTCATTGACGACAGTATTATCAACATATTTCTTGAAAAATGGACTTCAAAATGCCAACTTTAACCACCTAATTTCCTGAGCATGGATGTAATATATTTTTTCAAGGTCCTGGGTCGCAGGATATGGCTTATTCTCGGCATTACTGCCGTAGCAATGGCAGCCACCTATTTTCTCACCGGCAAAGAAGAAAGGGTTTTTCTTTCCACAGCAAAATTGCAGACCGGAATCGTTGCCGGACAGGATGACGAAGGAAAATATCTCCCTCAGCAAAAGATTGATGCGAAATTCAACAGCCTGATTGAAATTCTGAATTCCAAAGCAGTGGTTGACCTGCTGTCATGCAAACTGTTCATCAATGATATGAATAGTCCCGACCCCTTCAGAGAAGCTGACGCCAAGAAGGTAAGAAGCACCTATCCGGAAGAAAAAATAAAAGAAGTGATTGCGTCACTTCAATATAAACTCGACACGCTGGGCGTACTGTCTTATGATGAAAAAGACAGGGTTGCGCGTGAAATGCTAAAAGACATGAAGTATGATTACGACCACCTGAAGAAGCAAATCAAAGTTGACCGGAAAAAAGATTCTGATTTTTTATTCGTGAATTTCTTTTCTGAAAGCCCTGATTTGTCAGCATTTGCGGTGAACGCACTTTGTGATGAATTTATCCGGTATAACAGATCCATGAAATCCGAGCAGAAAAACAATTCCATCGCGTTTTACTCGGTGCAGGTAGATGAAAAGCTGAAAGCTCTCAATATGGCGAAAGATGAAATGAATAAATTCAAGCTGAACAACGGCATCGTGGACCTCCGCGAGCAGCAAAGCTCCATTCTCCAGCAGATACGGGAACTGGAGATGCTGAAGGAGGACGAAAGGAAAAAAATTCCCTCCTACCAAAACACGCTTGAAAATGCAGAAAGAAATGAAGCCCGGAATGTGATTTCATCCTACGAACTGCAGGAGAAAAACAGAAAAATCAACAACCTGAGAAATGAAATCAGCTACCTGAATGACAAATACATCAGCGGAGGCTCCAAAGACAAAAAAATCCAGGAACAAATAGAAAAACTCAAAATGGAGTTAAGCGCGCTTATCAGTGAAGTGTCTTCCACCACCGCTTCTACAAAGGATTATCGGACCATTAAGACCGAAAGTGAAATAAATCTCCAAATTGCAAAAACCAGTGTCGCTTCGATTGACCAGGCTATCCAAAAACTAAAGAATGACCTGACCGTACTGGTGTCGCTTGAACCTCAGCTCACAGCCCTGGAGCAAAACATTACGATGGCAAAGCAGGCTTATGATGAGGCAGTAAGCAAGCTGAGCGCTGCCCAGGCAGAAGCCATTCAGACTGATGACGCACTGGCGCTGGTGGATTTAGGGCTGCCTGCCTCGGGACCTGAACCCACCAAGCGGGAAATTTATTCAGTTTTTTCGGGAATGCTGAGCTTAAGCTTCTGCATCGTGCTGCTGTTTGTACTGGAATATCTGGACACCACCATCAAAACTCCTACGCAATTCGAGAAATTCACCAACCTGCGGCTGCTCGGTTATTTGAATCAAATCAACTTCATCAACTTTAACCTTGATGTGAACTTCATTGACATCAACCTGGAAAATATCTTCCATAATCAAACCGAAAATCAGCAACTGGAGCAGTTCAAGCAACTTATCAGGAAAATACGATTCGAGATAGAATCCACCGATTCGAAAAGATTTCTTGTCACCAGTACACGCGAACACGAAGGCAAAACATTTTTGCTGATTTCGCTGGCGTATTCGCTCAGCCTTAACAACAAAAAAGTACTGCTGATAGACACCAACTTCAAAAACAACACGCTCACCAATATGCTTTCAGCCAAACCAGCGCTGGAGAAGCATTTCAACCAGAGTCTGGTGAAAGACGACATCATTACGCGCACGAAACTGAAGGGCATTGATGTCATTGGCTGTTATGAAGGCAACTATTCTCCCTCAGAAGTTTTTTCTCAAACCAATTTCCACAATCTGCTCAACGACCTCGCGCAGCATTATGATTTCGTTTTCCTGGAAGGCGCTGCGCTGAACGAATATTCCGATTCGAAGGAATTAATCAGCAGCGTTGAAAAGGTGATTAGCGTATTCTCAACCAATGCCAGCATCAAGGAGCAGGATAAAAGCTCAATCGCCTATCTGCGGGGATTGGGCGACAAATTCATGGGAGCTGTCCTCAACAAGGTTGAACTCGCCAACCTCAACTGACGGCACCTCATAGACGGTGAACTTATTGTTGGAATAGATTTCCGGAAAAGCGAGCCTTTTGGCATCGCTGGTCACCACCGCAAAGATTTTTGAATGCCCGTTTTTCATCTCCCGCGCCACCCTTTCAAAATCATCTTCTTTTAACTCATTGTAAGATTCCCTCAGCGGTTTGCCTTCATTATAGCCCACCATCTTCATCCTGCGCATCCACTCGCTGCCGAAAAGCGGGTCGAAAAACATCTGAGTGCCGTCTTTCCATTCTCCATAAAGCGCGCGCTCCGATTCCACCCTGAATCCTTCAAGATGGGGAGGAACAATAAAGGCTGCGTCCAGGGGAGTGTTCTGTTTTGCCCACATCTGCACGGATAGCCAGTTTTTTTCCTGCGCATTTTTGATTGAAAAATGCACCCTGTTGAGGCTGCCGGCAATGCCCATCAGCAACAATATCGCCACCTGGAGAGGAATAAGGT